>JAEHDN010000184.1 GCA_016880395.1 Candidatus Eiseniibacteriota bacterium | reverse complement strand
GCGACTGCACCTCGCCTGCGATCTCGCCGCGATCGAGGATCGCGAGCGTGTCGCCGAGCGCCACGCTGTCCCCCTCGTCCGCGAAGAGCCGCTCGACACGCCCCCCCACCATCGAGGAGACGTCCACCTCGTCCAGCTCGATGGTGCCGCTCCCCACGATCGTGGCGCGGTCGCGGGAGCAGCCGCCGAGCGCGAGGGTGAGGAGCAGCAGAAGGGCCGCGGGCCGTGTCACGGGCGTCAGTATCGCGGCGCCCCTGGGCCCCGTCCAGTCCTGTGCTAGGATCCGCCCGTGGCCGATCCAGCCCCCGCCCACATCGATTCCATGACTCCCGACGACTGGCCCGCGGTGCGCGCGATCTACCTCGAGGGGATCGCCACCGGCAACGCCACCTTCGAGACGGCCGCCCCGTCCTGGGAGGCGTGGGACGCGGCACACGCCCCGGATCCCCGCCTCGTGGCGCGGGATCGAGAGGGCGCCGTTCTCGGCTGGGCGGCGGTGGCGCCCGTGTCCGGGCGCTGCGTCTACGCAGGGGTGGGGGACCTCAGCGTCTACGTCGGATCGGCCGCGCGCGGCCGGGGCGTGGGGCGGGCGCTCCTCCTCGCCTTGATCGAGGCTTCGGAGCGCGCCGGATTCTGGACGCTCCAGGCGGGCGTCTTCCCCGAGAACCTCACGAGCCTCGCGCTCCACCGCGCGTGCGGCTTTCGGGACGTGGGGCGGCGCGAGCGGATCGGGAAGATGGCGGGCGTGTGGCGGGACGTGCTCCTCCTCGAGCGGAGGAGCGGAACCGCGGGCTCGGACTGAGCGGGAGCCGGACACCGGCGCGCGAGACCGCGCGCCCCTAGGAGCTCTTCTTCCCGGAGAGGAGCCGGAAGATCTTCCGCACCGGATCGTAGTGATCGTCGACGACGCGCTCCTTGAGCGGGATGATCGCGTTGTCGGTGATGTGGATGTCCTCGGGGCAGACCTCCGTGCAGCACTTCGTGATGTTGCAGTAGCCGATCCCCATCTCGTCCTTGAGGAGCGCCGTCCGGTTGAGGTCGTCCATCGGGTGCATCTCCACCGAGGCCACCCGCACGAAGAATCGTGGCCCCGCGAAGCCAGACTTCACCCCGTGCTCGCGGATCACGTGGCAGACGTTCTGGCAGAGGAAGCACTCGATGCACTTCCGGAACTCCTGGACGCGATCGATGTCCTCCTGCATCCAGCGCCACGGCGCGTCCTTCTTCGGCGTGAAGGGCGGGATCTTCTTGTTGACCTCGTAGTTCCATTGCACGTCGGTCACCAGGTCGCGGATCACGGGGAAGGAGCGGATCGGCTTCACCACGACGGGCTGATCGAGCGGCAGGGCGTCGAGCCGGGTCTTGCACATGAGGCTCGGCTTGCCGTTCACCTCGGCGCTGCAGGAGCCGCACTTCGCGGCCTTGCAGTTCCAGCGCACGGCGAGGTCGGGAGCGTCCTGGGCCTGGATGCGGTGGATGGCGTCGAGCACCACCATCCCCTCCTCGACCTGGACCTTGTAGGGCTGGAGGGAGCCCCCCTTCGCGTCGCCCCGGAACACGTGGAACACGGCTTCGGTCATCGCGCTCTCCTCAGACCTTCACCGCTTCGAGCTCCGCGTCGACGATGGCGCGGAGCTCGGCGGGCATCTCCGGAAGGGGCGACTGCCCCACCGCCATGGCCTGGCCGTCCTTCTTGACGAACGTGTTCTTGGTCCCGAACTCGGGCTCCGTCTTCGGATAATCGAGCCTCGAGTGGGCCCCGCGGCTCTCCCGTCGCACGAGCGCGCTTCGCGCGATCGCCTCGCTGCAGAGCAGCATCGCCTCGAGATCGATGGCGAGGTGCCATCCCGGGTTGAACTCCCGCGACCCGGTGACCCGCACGCGCGCGGTCTCCTCGCGCAGGCGCGCGATCTCGCGCAACGCCTTCTGCAGGTCCTCGTCCACGCGGAAGATCCCGACCAGGGATTGCATCGTCTCCTGGAGCCGGGCGTGCACGTCGTAGGGAGAGGGGCCGTCGGCACGCTCGAAGGGCGCGAGCATCGCCCGCTCGGCCCGCTCGATCTGTCCGGCGTCGATCGTCGCCTGTCCGGAGCGGGTCTTCGCTCCGTCCGCCGCACCCTGGCCCGCCCTGCACCCGAAGACGAGGAGGTCCGAGAGGGAGTTGCCGCCGAGACGGTTCGCCCCGTGCATGCCGCCCGAGGACTCGCCGGCGGCGTAGAGCCCCGGCACCGTCGACTCGCCCGTGTCCGGATCGACCCGCACGCCCCCCATCATGTAGTGGGTCGTGGGGCCGACCTCCATCGGGCCCTTCGTGATGTCCACGTCCGCCAGGTCCATGAACTGGTGGTACATGGACGGTAGCTTCTTCTTCACCCAGTCCGCGGGCTTGTGCGAGATGTCGAGGAACGCGCCGCCGTGGGGCGAGCCGCGGCCCTCCTTCACCTCGGTGTAGATCGCGCGGGCCACCATGTCCCGCGTCGAGAGCTCCATGCGCTTCGGGTCGTACTTCTCCATGAAGCGCTCGCCCTTCGAATTGCGGAGCAACCCACCCTCGCCGCGCACCGCCTCGGTGACGAGGATGCCCATCACGCCCGGGGGCCAGACCATGCCGGTGGGGTGGAACTGGACGAACTCCATGTCGACCAGCTCGGCGCCGGCCTCGTACGCGAGGGCGTGGCCGTCGCCGGTGTACTCCCAGGAGTTCGACGTGATCTTGAACGACTTGCCCACGCCGCCGCAGGCGAGCACGATCGACTTCGCGCGGAACACGATGAACCGACCGTTCTCGCGGCGGTAGGCGAACGCGCCGACGACCCGGCCCCCCTCCGTGAAGAGGCGGCTCACGGTGCACTCCATGAAGACCTCGAAGCCCTGATGAACGCCGTGGTCCTGGAGCGTGCGGATCATCTCGAGGCCGGTGCGGTCACCCACATGGGCGAGCCTCGGCGCGCTGTGCCCGCCGAAATTGCGCTGCAGGATGCGTCCGTCCGCCGTGCGATCGAAGACGGCGCCCCAGCGCTCCAGCTCGCGCACGCGCTCCGGCGCCTCCTGGGCGTGGAGCTGCGCCATGCGCCAGTGGTTGAGCATCTTCCCGCCGAGCATCGTGTCGCGGAAGTGGACCTTCCATGAATCCTTCGGGTCGACGTGACCGAGCGCCGCGGCGACGCCTCCCTCCGCCATCACCGTGTGGGCCTTGCCGAGGAGGGACTTGCAGACCACGCCGGTCCGCGCGCCGGCCGCGGACGCCTCGATGGCGGCACGAAGCCCGGCGCCACCGGCGCCGATCACCAGCACGTCGAAGTCGTGCGTCTCGAACCGGGCGCTCACAGGAGCCTCACGTCGTGGATCACGCCCATCGCGAGGAGCCGCACGTAGACGTCGGCGGCCGTGACCGCGAAGAGCGAGATCCAGGCGAAGAGCTGGTGGTGCTCGTTCAGGTGCGTGACGCGCTGCCAGACGCCGTGACGCGAGCGCGCCGACGCGGTGCAGGAGAAGCAGTCGAGCTTCCCGCCCACCATGTGGCGCCAGGAGTGGCACGAGAGGGTGTAGAGGGTCAGCGTGCCCGTGCTCGCGAGGATGACGAGCGAGCCGAGACCCACACCGAAGCCGCTCGCGAAGCGGAATGCCTCGAACACGTCGTACCAGAGGAAGATCAGCCAGAACGCGGCGAGATAGAACGAGAACCGGTGCATGTTCTGGAGGATGAAAGGAAACTTCACCTCACCCGTGTAGTTCCGGTGCGGCTCACCCACGGCGCACGCCGGCGGATCCCAGAAGAAGGCGCGGTAGTACGCTTTCCGGTAGTAGTAGCAGGTCGTCCGGAAGAAGAGCGGCGGGAGCAGGATCAAGAACGCCGGCGAGATCGGCCACCACGAGGGATGGACCTCGGGGGAGTAGACCGGAGAGAGGTAGTTCTCGAAGCGGAAGTTGCCGTTCTGGGCTGCGGCCCAGAAGAGATACAGCCCCAGCACGCCGAGCCCCACGGCGACCGAGACGGGCGCCAACCACCAGGCGTCCCGACGGTCGGTGGCTCGCGACTCGGAGCTCGCGACGGCTTCGGCCACGCGGGCCATGTGCGTTCCTCCTTGCCGATGACCAAGATCCACGCCAACGGCGGGCGAGAATAGCACACCGGGTCCCCCCCGCGCATTCTCCCTTCGGACCGTGTCGGGGCGAACGAAAGAGGGGAGGACGATGAACCGTCCTCCCCTCGGTGTCAGGCCGGCGCTGCCGGACGCTCGGCCTAACGATCCAAGTCGTCGTCGTACTCGCGCTCGTACTCCTCGTAGCGCTGATCGCCCGGGTCGTCGTAGGCCCGGTCGTCCTGCCAGTCGCCCGAGTAGCTGCGATCCCACTCCTCCGCCATCACGCGGTAGCCGTGCGGGGCGTGCCCGCAGTGCTCCACGTGCTGCTCGTACGCAACGTAGTCCCCGAAGCGCGCATCGCAGAAGTTGCAGCCGTAGACCGGACCGGGATCCGCATAGCTCGCGGAGATCCCGACCCCGCCGATCGTGAAATCCGCCGCCACGAAGAACCGCACGGGACGGACGTACACGACGTGAGTCGGATAGTAGTAGGTGGGCGCGCAGTAGTAGCGCCAGCCGTAGACCGGCCGGTAGCCTGAGTGCACGCGAACGCCGACGTAGTCACGGTAGACGGGGATGCTTCCGTACGAGTGGTAGTACCGGCTGCCCGTGAACTGCCGCGATCCGCCCCAGACCGGGGCGCGATACGACGTCCGATAGACCGGGGCCTCGCCGCGATATCGTGTGACCGCCGGGCCCGAATAGCCTCGCGAATAGGACCGGACCGGCTGCCTGGAGCCGGTCACGACGCGCCGCTCCACGCGCACGTCCTGACGCGACCATTGCCGCTCGCCGCCGTTCTGACGCGACCATTGCCGCTGGCCGCCGCCACGGGATTCCTTCCGCTCCACCTGACCGCGCCCCCGCCCGTTTCCCTGACCCTTGCCTCCGCCCCACCACTTGCCCGGATCGGCATCGGATTCGAGGGGGGATCCCATGAGCATCGCGGCGCCCAGGAGGCCCGCAAACACTGCTGCGTATCTCGTCTGCTTGATCTTGCGCATGGCCGCTCCTTTCCGGCGTCATGGGGATGACCCCCAGTGCCGGGGCGGGCTATCGCAATGGCCGTGCCGGGCGGATCCTTGTTCGTAATTTGCTGTGCACAAATGAGTTGTAAGTATGGCCCCGGATCCCCTGGGCGTTCCTCGTGTGTCCCGAGGGCCTCACGGTCGTTTATCGATCACACCCCGCTCAACTGCCGGGGATCGCCTGCCGATACATCCACGGGCACCGCAGGGGGCGGCGCTCCAGGGTGGGACACGTCAAGAGCACGAAACGGAGGTCGGTCATGGCCGGTTACGGCGACTGGGAGTATTCCGAATATCAGGCGCTGATGACGCGGGGGCGCGACGCGGAGCGGATGTCGATGATCTGCTGGACGGCGTCCGGGCTCGTCGCGGCGATTCTCCTCTCGTGGGGCATCGAGGCGAAGAACGCCAGCCTCATGCTGCCCGTCATCTTCGCCGCCGCGTTCGGGTACTACGCGACGATCCACAGCCGGCAGCAGACCCGCCTCATCGCCGGCTACATCAAGGAATTCTTCGAGGGCAACGCGAACGGTCCGCAGTGGTTCACGCGGCTCGGCCACCTCGAGGTGGTCCCAGGGTTCAATCCCTCGGGGGACTGGGTCTCGACGATTCTCGTGAACGCGACGGTCGCGCTCGCAATCGTGTTCTCGTGGCTCTACGCGCCGACGAGCGCGCGGGGGGATCTCATGGCCGGCATCGTCACCGGATGCGGCGTGGCGTTCTCCTTCCATTCCATCTCGGAGACCTCGAGGCTTCGCCAGACGAATCCAGGCGTGTTCTGGCGCCAGGTGCAAAGCGGTCCGGTCGAGGAGAAGCGGCCGGCCCGGATGGCGCGCAGCTAGGTCAGGCGGAACGAAGGCTCGAAGGATCTCAGCGAGGCCGCTGGATCTGCTCCTGGAACATCTTCCGGGCCTCGTCCATCGATAGGAAATGCGGGGGCGGCGCGGCGACGCGCCGCCCCTTCACGTCGACGCCGTCGAGATAGTCCACGACGACCTTCTGCACCTGCTCCTCGGGAAGCGTCTCGTGGAACCCGTTCTGGACCACGAGGTGCACGCCGCTCGGGAACCCCCAGGCCACCTCCTCCGCTTCGAAGGAAGGCGTCGTCGCGTCGAGCGAACCACTGAGGAAGAGAACCGGCACGGGACTGTAGAGGCGCGCCCGGTAGCTCGGGCCGAGGTCGCGCGCTCCGACCGCGCGGCAGAGGGACGAATCGACGTAGAGGTTCCGGATGTTGCCGAACGGCGATGCCCCGGCCTCGCGGTCCACCTGCTCCCGGCGATCGGGATACGCTCCCGACGCGCAGCTCACGCTGATCGACATGGCCGAGATCCCGAGCGCCATCGTGTTGTAGAGCGTCTGCAGACGTCCCAGGAATAGCTGAAAGTCACCGGCCGCCATGGCGTTCAGCATCGCCGGCACCGCGACCACGGCGCGCCCATCGGTCAGGTCGCCCTGCAGCACGGCGGCGAGCCCGGCGCCCGCGATCTTCATGGTTTGCTTGCCGCCGCCGGGGGCGGACGAGGTGAGCGAGACCGGGCGATTGTCGAGCGCGTCGAGGAGCGCGCGAGCGAGCGTCTCGCAATTCGGCTGGGACGCGTAGCTCGAATCCTTCGCGACCATCGCGGAGATGCGCCGGAGCTGGAGATCGAGCACGCCGGGAAGTTTGAGAGCCTGATCCGGGCCGCGCACCCCCGCGAGCACCGCACGCTCGATCCGAGATCCGTGCCGGCGGATCGTCTCGAGCGCAAGCTCCGTCCCATAGCTCGCGGCGACGAGCCGCACGCGCTCCGCGCCCAGGGCGCGGCGCAGATCCTCGACGTCGCCGGCGCTCTCCTTGGTGTTGTACGCCTCGATTGCGATCCCCTCCTCGCGGAGCTTGGAGGCGCACGGCCGGATCTCGGACAGGATCGCCTGCCGCATCGCCGCCTCCGACTCGAAGAGCGCCGTCGGTGGGGTGGCCGTGGCGCAGGTGAGGCTCGGCTCACAGAGGCCCGTGCCGCGCTGATCGGGCACGATCACGTCACCTTCGGCGCGAAGGCGCTCGAACAGCTGCACGTATGCCGGCACGCGGGCCACGGCGCTCCCCGGGATGCCGGGTCCGCCGGCCAGAAAGAGGATGGGCGAGCCCGGCTTGGGGGAGGTGCTCTTCCAACGCAGGAAGGCGAGGCGGATCAGGTGCGTGGTGTCCCTGTCGCGCGACTCCGGCACGTAGAGGCGGCCCAGCTCCACGTCGCGGGTCTGGCCGTTCAGCAGGGTGATCTTGTAGGACTCGAACGTGAGCCCGCCCGGGCGTCGCGCGGGCGTCTTGCCAGGGGCCGGGGTTGCGCCGGGCTTCGCGGCGGTGGACCCGGTCGGCGCGGCTGCGCCAACGCCACAGGCGAGCATGGCGGCAACGCATGCTGCCGCGAGGGCGATCGAGGTACGGGAAGTCACTGGCCGAGAGTACCTCAGAGAAGGCCCGTCCGGGAGAATTCGGGGAATCCTCCGTTTCGCAGGCCCCAGACCACGAAGAGGATCAACGACGCGATGGCGGCGATGCCGAAGAAGGTGCGAACGGTGGCCTCGCCGCGCCCGCGCCGCGCGATGGCCCAGACCGCGTAGACGGTGGAGAAGGGAAGGGCGAGCGGCACGGTCTGCCCCTCTACGCTCGTCGCGAAGTAGATGAATCCGTAGGCGAGCGCTCCCGCGACGAGAAGGATGCGGCGCGAACCGGGCGGTGTCACGGCCCGACCCTCGCCTGGGCCCCCGACAGCGGGAACGAGGAGCTCCCACGCCGTCAGCGCGACCACGAAGGTCGCGCGGGCCGCGTCCACGAGGTAGTGGCCCAGATGCTCGTCCCAGAAGTAGACCAGGTGCCAGGGATCCCTCAGGCCCGTGCGGTCGAGCATGTCGTGAATGGAATTCGCGGCCACGTGCACTCCGGAGCCCAGGGCATAGGTCACCGCGGCGAGAAAGAGGACCGGAGCCAACCCGGCTCCGGCGGTTGCGTTGCGCGATCGGAGATCGAGGGCGATCCAGGCGTAGAGCGCGAGCAGGGGATAGGTCCCGAGGAGCTGGATCGCGTCCCCGGCCGTGACGCCGCGGGGGACGAGGGCGACCTTGACGTACGCGCTCCCGAGATCGACGAGTGCGGTCAGGATGCCGAGCCACGCGAGGCGCGCCTCGAGGGACGCGCGCCGCACGGCGCCGCCGGTCAAGGCGCGATGATCTCCTGAGTCCACCCCGACGCCGTGCGGTGGAAGAGCACGCGATGGTGGAGACGGTTCTCGCGTCCCTCCCAGAACTCGATCGTCTCGGGGACGATCCGGAATCCCGACCAGAACGGGGGCCTGGGCACGTCGCTCATCGGGAGACTCTTGTCCATCTCCGCGTAGCGGCGCTCGAGGTCGGTCCGTCCTCCCGGCAGGGGCTGGCTCTGCGGCGAGGTCCACCCGGCCACCTGGCTGCCGCGGGGCCTCGTCGCCCAATAGGCATCGGCCTCGTCCGGTCGGACGGGCTGCGCGCGTCCCTCGATCCGCACCTGGCGCACGAGGGGCGCCCAGTAGAAGCAGAGGGTCGCGAGGCCGCCCTTGGCTCCGTTCGCGAGGTCGCGGGCCTTGGGGCTCTGGAGATTGGTGTAGAAGACGAACCCTTCCTGATCGACCTGGCGGACGAGCACGACGCGCGCGGTGGGCATGCCGGAAGGGCTCACGGTGGCGAGCGTTGCAGCCGACGGCTCGGGCTGGACCACCCGCTTGGCCGCCTCGTACCAGTCGAGGAAGAGAGCGATCGGGTCATCCAGTTGGGTCATGCCCGCATCCTAGCCCACCCGAGCTTTCGGGTATACTCCTCCTGCCGGCGCGACGGGCCCATCCGCAGCTCTAGCGTGGTTCGCCCGGGTCCGATCGCGTCCGGCGCTCTGGGCCGAGGGCCCCCGTGGACACGTGAACTCGCTCGATTCGCTCACTTCCCTTCGCGTCCGCGTCCGCCGGGACGGTTCCGCCCCGGCCGCGCCGCGCTGTGCTGTCTCATGAGTCAGCTCCCGCTCTGGGACGGCGCGCTCGGGCAGCGGTCCGGAATCCGGCCGCTCTCCAAGTCGCGCATCGCGGCCGGGCTCCAGTGCCCGAAGCGCCTCTACCTCGAGGTCCATCACCTCGCCCTGCGCGATCCGCTCGAGCCCGGCCGCGAGGCCATCCTCGCCGCCGGAAGGCGCGTCGGCGTCGTGGCGCGGCGGCGGTACCCGGGCGGGGTCCGGATCGAGGAGGATGCCCGGTTCCACGACCGCGCGGTCGAGCAGACGAGGGCCGCGCTCGCCGACCCGAGGGTGGAGGCGATCTACGAGGCCGCCTTCACCTTCGAGGACGTCCGGGTGCGCGTGGACATCCTGGCGCGCTCGTCCGCGGAGGGCTGGGACCTCATCGAGGTGAAGTCGAGCACCGGATTCAAGGAGGAGTACGTCTCCGACATCGCCACGCAGGTGTACGTGGTGGAGGGCTCGGGCGTTCCGGTCGCGCGGGCGATGCTCCTCCACGTGAACAATCGCTACCTGTGGCCGGGCGGGCCGTACGACGTGGGTGCCCTGTTTTCCCAGCTCGACCTCTCGCGCGAGGCGCGCGCGGGGATGCCGCGCCTGCTCGAGCGTGTCGGCGCGATGCGGGAGGTGCTGCGCCGGCTCGAGGAGCCGGCGATCGACATCGGGCCCCATTGCCGGAAGCCCTACCGGTGTCCGTTCCACGACCACTGCCACGCGGGCATCTCACCGCATCACATCAGCCGTCTGCCTCGCCTCACGCCGAAGATCTACCAGGCGCTCCTCGCCGCCGGCGTGCTCGACATCCGGAGCATCCCCGACGAGTTCGAGGGCTTGAACGAGCTGCAGCACCGCGTCCACCGCGCGGCGAAGACAGGCATCCCGTTCACGCATCCCACGCTCCGGGCCCAGCTCGCGGAGATCCGCTCTCCCGTTCACTTCCTGGACTTCGAGACCTGCAACCCCGCCCTTCCGGTGATCCCTGGGACGCGTCCCTTCCAGCAGGTGCCGTTTCAGTGGTCGGATCACGTCCTCGAGGCCGACGGGAGCGTGCGCCACCGCGGCTATCTGCACGCGGACCGGAGCGATCCCCGGCCGGCCCTGGCGGCTGCGCTCGTCGACGCACTGGAGGACGAGGGCTCGATCGTGGTCTACTCCGGCTTCGAGGGGCGTGTGATCCACGCGCTCGCGAGCGATGTGCCGGATCTCGCGCCGCGGCTCCTTCCTCTCGCGGGTCGCCTGGTCGATCTCCACCGGCTGATCCTGGACGGCTACTACCACCCCGAGTTCCACGGCTCGTTCTCGATCAAGAACGTGCTTCCCGTCCTGGTGGACGGGCTCGGCTACGACGATCTCTCGATTCGCGAAGGGAGCCAGGCCGCCCTCGCGTTCATCTCGATGACGGATCCCGAGATCCCCGCCTCGGCTCGCACGGAGCTCCAGGATGGGCTCCTGGCCTACTGCAGCCGCGACACCGAGGCCATGCTGCGTCTGTTCCAGGTCCTGACGAAGGAGAATCCATGACGAGGCGGTTGGGATGGCGGTGGGCCGTGGTGGCGATGCTGCTCCTCCCGGTATCGCAGGCGACGGCGAAGACGAAGCCGCACCACGGCAAGAGCTGGGCGTGGACGTTCGAGGCGGACACGCTGGGGAAGGAGCCCGACAACACGGGCGTGGCCATCGGGACCTGGCGGATCGGGAACCTCGCGGCGGACTCGGCCGGCACGGACTCCGCCGGTACGGACTCGGCCGACACGGGCGCGTCCGCACGCGTGCTGCGCCAGCTCGAGGCCGAGGACGGCGCCGACTACCACATGCTCCAGCTCAAGAAGCCTGTCATCCAGGACCTGGTCGCATCGGTGCGCTTCCGCGTCGTCTCCGGCGATGTCGATCCGGGCGCCGGGCTCCTCTTACACCTCGACGACAAGGCGAAGAACGGCTACTTGATCCGGGTGAGCGGCGCCAAGAGTCGCATCGTCGCGCACTACCTCATCTACGGGAGGCGCCGGGACATCCGCTACGCGCCGGTCGACCCGCCGAAGCCGGGCGAGTGGCACACGATCTCGGTGTCGAAGAAGAGGAGCGTCATCGTCGTGACCTACGACGGAGCCGAGCGCATGCGCTTCCGGGACGAGCGATTCAGCAAGGGCACGGTCGGGTTCTGGACGGAGGAAGACGCGGTCGTCGAGTTCGCGGACCTGAAGGTGGCGATGAACTGAGTTAGAGGCGCCGCGAGGGGGACCGAGGGGAAGGACCTGCCGGATTGGATGGGGCGCGCCGTCACGGTGGGGTTTGAGTCGGGTGCCGGTGAGAACCGCGAGCTCACACCCGTTCCGCCGTACGCGCCCCGCCATCCTTGACGTGGGCGACTTGCCGCCGGCCTTCCGTGGCCGGGATGGCGCACCCCCAACCCTGTAGACTTAGATGCGCCGACGCGGCCCAGGATACTCGGTCCGGACCTCCGCGCAACCCTATTTTCGGCCGGCCGCTCCGGCCATGGCTCCCACTTCCGCCAGGTAGGCCGCCGCCGCCTTCGCCCCACCCAGGAAGTTCGCGACCGGGAAGTTCTCGTCGGGCGCGTGCAGGTTGTCCTCGGGCAGCCCGAACCCCATCATCACGCACGACGCCCCGGTCACCTGCACGAGCTGCGGCACGAAGGGGATCGATCCCCCCATCGCCAGCATGATCGCGGGCTTGCCGAACGCGACCGTCAAGGCCCGGAGTCCGGCCTGCACGTAGGGGCTGTCGGGGTCCGACCAGAAGGGCAGCCCCGCTCCAAAGCGGTGGATCGCCACCGTCCCCTTGTCCCCGACCAGCTCCCGGATCCGCCGCTCGATCGAGTCGAAGATCTTCTCCGGATTCTGCCGCGGCACCAGTCGCATGCTGATCTTGGCGCGCGCCTGGTTGCCGATGACCGTCTTGAATCCCTCGCCCGTGTAGCCGCCCTGGATCCCATTCACCTGGAGCGTGGGGCGGAGCGTGCCCGACTCGAGCGGCGTGTAACCCACCTCGTGGGAGAGCCGCTTCACGCCCTGCGCGCGTGCGACGTCGGCGTCCACCCAGAGGCGCTGCGCGATCGCGGCCCGCGTCGCCGGCGTCGGCGCATCGACGTCGTCGTAGAAGCCGGGCACGAGCACGCGGCCCGTCTCGAAGTCCTTCAGGTTCTGGAGCACCCAGCGGAGCACGTCGATCGGCTCGTAGAGGATCCCGCCCCACTCGCCCGAATGCTTGTCGCCGGACGCGCCCGTGATCGTCACCTCGAGCGCCTGGATGCCGCGCAGGGAGAGGGTGATCGCGGGGTGGTCGCGGTCAGGGAAGTTGGAATCGGAAACCACGAAGACGTCGCAGGCGAGCTTCTCCCGGTGCTTCGGCAGCACCGCCGCCATGGCCTCGCCGTCGTGCTCCTCGTCGGCCTCGATGATGAACTTCACGTTCGCGGGTAGCTCGCCGCCGCCTCGGAGCGCCGCCTCCACGCCCACGATCTGCGCGTAGTGCTGCCCCTTGTTGTCGTCCGCGCCGCGTGCCCAGATCTTCCCGTCCGCGATGCGGGGCTCGAACGGCGGGCTCGTCCAGAGATTCAGGGGATCCACCGGCTGCACGTCGACGTGCCCGTAGATGAGCACGGTCGGGAGATCGTTCGAGACGTGGCGCTCGGCGAAGAGACCGGCGTGCGCGCGTGTCGGCCACACCTCGGTCATGAAGCCGAGCGATTCGAGCTTGCGCCGGTCGTAGTCGAGCGCCGCCGCGACGTCGGCGTCATGCTCCTTGTGCGCGCTGATGCTCGGGATCTGGAGAAAATGGATCAGCTCGTCGATGAGGCGCTGCTGGTTGGCGTCGATGTAGGCAAAGGCCTTGTCGAGGTTCATGAGCGCTCCGGGGTGGCGATCTGCAACGAGCTTCGCGATTCGCGGCACCCATCCTAGCGCGCCCGCGACGTGGGCACAATCAGCCGGAACGTTGGGCGAAAACCCCCATCCACGAGCGTCGCATATCACCCTCGCGCGCCTTCAAGTAGACGCGCGTGCGCTCCAAGCGATTGGTTGCGAGCGACATCACTCCGCACCCCCGCGGCGCTGATCGTCACGGCACGGCGCTTGCGAATGCCCAGTACGACTGCATCGAAAGCGGGTCCCCGCGGCGGGGGCGTTCGATGCAGTCGATCGTGGGCAGTCCGTTTCGGGAGAGTCCGACGAACGAGAGCATCGGACCGAGAGCGGACACAACGCAGCACACTCGGTAGTGGAGGGTTTCACCATGCTTCAGTTCGCGAAGGGCTTCATCCAGGACGAGCGCGGCGAGGATCTGATCGAGTACGGCCTTCTGGCGGCGTTCGTGGCTGCCATCGCGGTGGCCGTCATCATCGCGGATCCGCTCGGCCTCATGGGCGCGGTCGAGGGTGCTTATCAGAGCGCTGTCGACGCCCTGACTGCCATGTAATTCGACGATCACCCACGGAGCGACCGATGAATCACTGGATGACCGGCGGCGCGGTAGTCCTGTGCGGCCTCGCAACGTGGTGGGACCTGCGGTATCGCAGGATCCCGAACGGCCTGACCCTCCCGGCTCTCGGTATCGCCCTGTGCTTGCACGGGGCGACCGAAGCCGGGCCGGGCCTTCTCCTCTCCGCGGGTGGCGCACTCGCGGCCGGAGCGCTCCTGCTTCCCGGCTATGTGATGCGCTTCACCGGCGCCGGAGACGTGAAGCTCCTGATGGCGGTCGGTGCTTTCCTCGGATTTCCGCAGGCACTCCTGGCCGGGCTCATCGCCCTCGTTCTGGGCGGGGTGCTCGGCCTTCTCACGGCGGCTCGATTCGGCCGCCTCGGGCACGTGATGTCCCGCTCGCTCGGGCTCGCCCGCTGGCTGGCCCATCGCGCCAAGGGCTCTCCGCTCGCGCGTCCCACGCCCTCCGGCCTCCGGGTGCCGTTCGGCGTGGCGATCGCGCTCGCCACCGTCTTAGTCGTTCTGCTGCCCGGACTTGGAGGTTCGCGATGAGGTCCCTCGGGAGGCGGCCGGTGCACCCCGGCCTGACTCCGGAACGCCGGTCAGAATCCGGCGTGGCATTGATTGAGTTCGCGTTTGTTCTGCCGATATTGCTCGTGTTGGCGATGGGAATGCTCGACTTCGGACGCGCCTTCCACACCAAGAGTCTGCTCGACCAGGCCGCCCGCGAGGGGGCCCGCGTCGCCGTCGTCACGAGTCCGGACGTGGACATTGTCGAAAGTCGCGTCAACGCCGTTCTCGCCTCGGGCGGGATCGTACCGACGTCCGTCACCGTGGAAGGGCCGGATCCGGCTCACATGGTGACGGTGACGGTCAACGCAACCTTCACCTTCATCACTCCGGGCGTGTTCGCGCTCGTGGGCGGCGACTACGGGAACACGATTCCCATGTCGGGCCAGACGGTGATGCGGTTCGAAGGCTGACACAAACGAAGGAGGGTTTAGGAATCATGGCCCGCTCCAAGTCGATTCTAGCGCTCGCCGTGGGCCTGGGGTTCCTCGCGGCTCTGGCCGGGTACGCCGGTCTGAAGGCCACGGCGGCCCAGGTCGCACAGAATACGTCCAAGCAGTTCGTGCCCGTCGTGGTGGCGGCTACCGACCTCACGTTCGGGACGAAGCTCGATCGGGCTCAGCTCCGGGTCGCGAAGTATCCGAAGGAGAGCCTCCCGAGCGGCGCGTTCTCCGACATCGACTCGGTCGTGGGCCAGACGACGAAGATCTTCCTGGCCGGCCGGGAGCCGATCACGGCCACCAAGCTCTCCTCGCGCGGCGGCGGTCTCTCCATGCTCGTGCGGCCCGGTATGCGCGCGACCAGCCTCGAGGTCAACCAGGTCTCCGGTGTGAGCGGCTTCGTGCTCCCGGGCGACCGCGTCGACGTCCTCGCGACCGTGGACGGCCGCGGCGCCGACCAGGAAGCGGTGACCCGCACGATCCTCCAGAACGCGGAGGTGCTCGCGTCGGGCCAGAAGACCACGCAGCAGGACAACAAGCCGATCACGGTCCAGGCGGTCACGATCCTCGTCGATCCATCCGGCGCCGAGCGTCTCGCCCTGGCCCTTCACGAGGGCAAGCTCCACCTCGTGCTCCGAAACCCGGAGGACTCCGACACCACGCGCGTGGCCTCCCTCAACACGGATCAGATGCTGAGCGGCAACCCGAACACGATGCCCCGGAGCACGGCCCGGGCGAAGGGCGCCAAGAGGCCCCCGCAGCAGTCGGCGGTTGCCCCGCAGCCGGTGCGCACCCCGGCGCCGCGGCCCACGAAGCCGGTCGTCCGGATCATTCGCGAGGGCAAGCTCAACGAGCAGGCAGCTCCGAAGGATTCCATTCAGTAGCCGTCGTACGTCCACCCGAACGTGAGGAGCTGGAAGATGGTTCGCTCGCAAACGCAGCGATATGGATGGGCCGGGATGCCCGCGGCGCTCGTCGCCATCCTGGTACTGGGACTGGTGCCCCTCTTCGTGGCCGCCCCGGACGCCGTCGCGGCCGGCTCCGCCTTCCCGGTGAACGTCTCCGTGGGGCAATCGGTGGTGCTCGAGATGCCGGCGGAAGTCACGACGGTCTCGATCGCGGACCCGAAGGTCGCCGACGCGGCGGTGGGATCGCAGAAGACCGTCGTCGTGAACGGCAAGGAAGCGGGCGTGACCTCCCTCGTCGTGTGGGAAGAGGGCGGACGCTACACGCTCTATCAGATCATCTGCACCGACCCCGGCAAGAAGAGCCAGGTGCTCCTCAAGGTGCGGATCGGTGAGATCAACACCACCAAGGCGAAGCAGCTCGGCATGGACTGGACGACGTACATCCGGTCGGCCAAGCACCTGGACGGCGCGATCGCGGGCGGGCTCTTCACGGGCAAGATCGAGTCCCCGTCCGACCCGCCGCTCCTCGGCCCGGCCGTCGACGGCTTCGCCGCGTACAGGAAGACGAGCGGCGACTTCCAGTTCCTCACGATCTTCCACGCGCTCGAGGAGCAGGGGCTGGCGCGCACGCTGGCGAGCCCGAACCTGGTCGCGTTGAGCGGCGACAGCGCCTCGTTCATCGCGGGCGGCGAGTTCCCGGTTCCGATCACGCGCAGCAGCTCGGACAACTCCATCGCCTTCACGATCGACTGGAAGGAGTTCGGCATCCGGCTCCAGTGCCTGCCGACCGTGCTCGACAGCAACCGCATCCGTCTCTTCGTGGAGCCCGAGGTGAGCGCGCCCGACTACCAGCACGCGGTGCTGCTCTCCGGATCGCTCATTCCCGGCATCATCACCCGGCGCGTCTCGACGACCGTCGAGCTCAGGTCGGGCGAAGTCCTGGTGATCGGCGGCGTGAAGAGCACCGAGTCGATCAAGCAGGTGTCGAAGTTCCCGATCCTGGGCTCGATCCCGATCCTGAATCTGCTCTTCAAGCACACCAGCACGGATCTCTCGGAGCGGGATCTGGTCATGATCGTGTCGCCGGAGATCATCGGCACCGCCGCCCGTACGTGGCCGGCTCCGATTCCGGGCGAGACCAACTACGGCGAGCCGCACGGAGGCACGGCGACCCCACCCAACACCAGATAGGGGTCATCCGTGGATCCGAGTGAGCAGGCGAAACGTGAGCGAGGGATCGCGGTCCTCTTCGTGGCCCTCTTCCTCCTGGTGGCGCTCTGGTTCGTCTCGCTGGCGGTGGACGTGGGAAAAGTGATGGCGGCCCGCACCGAGCTCCAGGCCGCCGCCGACGCGGCGGCCCTGGCCGGTGCGAGCGCCATCGATCCGGTGACGGGCGTGATCGACCAGGACCTGGCGAAGGCGAGGTCCGCGGCGGCCGCGTCCCTGAACAAGGCGTACCAGGCCGCGGAGACGGCCATCGTGATCAACCCCGAGGTGGACGTGGAATTTCCGCAGCCCGATCGCGTGAAGGTGACCGTGCGTCGCGAGAGCGCCACCGGCAATCCGGTGGTGCTGCATTTCGCGCAGACGCTCGGGTTGCCCTCGGTCGGCGTGCGGGCGGACGCCACCGCGGAGGCACAGGAGCTGAACTCGATCTGCGAGGGCATGGTGCCCTTCGCCCCCACGAACCCTCCGGGCGATGTCGGGTTCTTCACCGACTGCGACAGCTCCTACACGCTCAAGGTCGGGGCAGGGAACTCGAGCCAGGGAAACTTCCAGCTCCTCGACTATCCGAGTTGCAACGAAGACGACTTCGACGGCAGCGGCGGCGCGGCCGTCCGCTACTACACGGAGTTCGGATACCAGTGCTGCATCAACCTCGGGAGCGAGTGGGTGCTGACCGAGCCAGGCAACAAGGTGGGGCCGCTGCAGCAGGGGATCCAGGCGCGCTGGGACGCGGACACGGACCAGAGCAGCCACTGCTACGCGGACTACACGGGGAACGGGAAGCGGGTCTTCCTGACGCCCGTCATCGAGACCTTCATGGGTGCGAACGGCAAGGAGCTGGTGCGCATCGTCAACTTCGCGGCCTTCTTCCTGACCTACCGGCCGCAGGGGAGCATGGCGCAGCAGGGCGTAAAGGGGCAGTTCATCCAGTACGTCGCTCCAGGTGAAGCCAACGGCCCGCCCGCGGACACCGGGCTCTACGGCCTCCACCTGGTCGAATAGAGAGGAAGGCGGCATGAAGCGGTCCACGACAGCTCATCGGCCGGACGAGCGCGGCGTCGCGATCCTGTACGTCGCCGTGTTCCTGCTCGTCTCCCTCTGGTTCGTCTCGCTCGCGATCGACGTCGGCAAGGTCATGGCGGCTCGCACCGAGCTCCAGGCGGCGGCGGACGCCGCCGCGCTGGCGGCCGCGTCGGCCATCGACCCGGACACGGGCGAGATCATGGCCGACAGCGCCCGGGTGCGCGCGGCGAACTGCGCCATCGAGAACCGCGCCTATGAGGGCACCGAGACCCCGATCGTCATCAATCCGATGGTAGACGTGGACTTCCCGGCCACGGGACAGGTGCGCGTCACCGTGCACCGCGAGGCGTCGACCGGGAATCCGGTGCTCCTCCACTTCGCGCAGACGCTCGGGATGCCGTCGATCGGCGTCCGTGCCGACGCCACCGCGGAGGCGCAGGAGCTGAGCAGCGTCTGCGAGCATCTGGCGCCCTTCGCGCCCCAGCTCCCGCCGAACGGCGACTTCTTCGAGAACTGCGACAGCGTCTACACGCTCAAGCTCGGGAGCGGCGGCGGCCAGGCCAGCGCGCCGGCGCCGGCCCCGGGCCCGAGCACGATCGAGCTCGCCGGATTCGGGGCGTTCCACGGCAGCCCGGTTCTGCTCGCGAGCGCCGGCCCGTGGTCCGCGGGCCCGACCTACTTCGCGGCCAAGGGCGGCAACGGC
>JAEHDN010000183.1 GCA_016880395.1 Candidatus Eiseniibacteriota bacterium | reverse complement strand
TTCGACCAGCCCCTCCTCCAGACCGTCCACGAGGTCTCCGCGCGGGCACGCTAGTTGCCCTGCTCTTTCGCGACCGGTCCTCCGAGGACCGAACCCGTTGTGCCCCAAGGCCCGAGACGAGGAGAACGCGATGAGCACCGACACAGTGTGGACGAAAACCGACGACCGACCGCTCTTCGTGGCGGCCCTGGCGGCGGGCACCATCGCGGCGCTCCTGCTGCTCGCGGCGCCGAAAGTCGAGGCGCAGCCAGGGTACGGCCCGGGCTACGGAGGCGGGTATGGCAGCCAGATTCCCGGCGACCGGGGCGAGCTGCGCGGCGACCGGACGGACCTCCGGCGAGATCGGGCGGACGCGCGCCGCTTCGCGCGGCTGCTCGCGCGTCTCGACTGGGCCGAGCAGGTGGGGAACCGCTCCGAGGAGCGGCGGACCCGCGCGCAGATCCAGCGGTTCGTGCGACAGGAGCTGATGGAATCGCGCCGGGATCTCGCGGCGGATCGGAGCGAGGCGAGGCGCGGCCGCAACGATGGCGGCGATCCGTGGGACGATCACCGGGACGCGCGAGCGAGCCGGGCGCGCCTGGCGCAGGAGCGGCGAGTGGTGCGCGAGCTGGCCGTCATCGAGACCGACGTGGCGCGCGGATCCTCGTGGGCCCTCGAGCGCGAGCGGAGACTCCTGCGTGAGTTCCTGCGGCTGACGCGTCAGGACGCCCTGGCCAGCGGGCGGGAGCTACGGGAGGATCGGCGCGAGCTTTGGAACGATCATCAGGACGAGCGCTTCCGGGTTCGCGATGACGAAGGCGGCTGGAGCGGCTGGAGCAGGAGAGGGAGCCTCAGGGATGATCGGGAGCCTATCGGCCCTCCGGATCTTCGGGATGATCGCCCGGAGGATCGCTCCGCGCCGATGGACGATCGGTCGGACGACCGCCCCGAGATCCAGGACCGCTCCGAGGACCGGAGCGCTCCGCCGGCGCTTCCCGAGGACGAAGACCGGACTCCGGCTCCTCCCGAGGGGGAGGAGGATTCCCTCTAGACGTCGGGGCCTTCAGGCGGCCGGCGTCGCGCACGGCGCGGGAGAGCAGGTACTCGATCTGCCCGTTCACGCTCCGCAGCTCGTCGGCCGCCCAGGCCTCCAGGGCCCGCCATAGCTCCGGGTCGATCCGGAGGAGGAATGGCTTGCGGGCCGCCATGGATCAGCTGTACAGCGTTCCCGTGTTGAGCACCGGGGTCGCCGCGCGCTCGCCGCAAAGGACGACCAGCAGGTTCGAGACCATGGCCGCCTTCCGCTCCTCGTCGAGCTCCACGATCTTGTTCGCGCTGAGGCGCTCGAGCGCCATCTCCACCATTCCGACCGCGCCTTCCACGATCCGCTGCCGCGCCGCGATGATGGCCGCGGCCTGCTGGCGCTGGAGCATGGCGCCCGCGATCTCCGGCGCGTAGGCGAGGTGGCTGAGCCGCGCCTCGAGGATCTCGACGCCGGCCGGACGCAGCCTCTCTTGGAGCTCCACTCGCAGCGCCTCCGACACCTTGTCCGTGCTCCCGCGCAGGGAGATCGCGTCGTGTTCGTACTCGTCGTACGGGTAGGCGCTGGCCAGGTGGCGCACCGCCGTCTCGCTCTGGACCGAGACGAAGTCCTCGTAGCTCTCCACGTCGAACACGGCCTGCGCCGTGTCGAGCACCTTCCACACGACGACCGCGGCGATCTCGACCGGATTGCCCGCGTGGTCGTTCACCTTGATCGTGTGCCCATTCAGGCTCCTCACGCGGAGCGAGACCCTGCGGCGCGTGTTGAAGGGGTTCGTCCACCACCATCCGCTGTCGCGGACTGTCCCCGCGTAGGATCCGAACAGGATCAGCACGACCGCCTGGTTGGGCTGGACCGTGAAGAGCCCGCCCGCACCAAGCGCGGCCAGGAGAAGCAGGGGAAGCACCGCCGTCGCGAGCAAGAGGGGGCGGCCCGACTGCACCGCTCCA
>JAEHDN010000182.1 GCA_016880395.1 Candidatus Eiseniibacteriota bacterium | reverse complement strand
CGTCGATTTCGGCGCGAGCGACGCCGCCCTCTCGAACCAGAGGCTCAAGGAGATGCCGCGCCCGGTGCTCCACTTCCCCACCGCGGCGGGCGCCGTCGTGATGGCGTACAACCTGGACGGCGTGTCGCAGCCGCTCCAGCTCACGTCCGACATCATCTCCGGGATCTATCTCGGCAAGATCACGCAGTGGAACGACAAGGCGATCGCGGCCGCGAATCCGGGCGTCTCGCTTCCCCCGTCGCCCATCCTCCCGGTGCACCGCTCGGACGGCAGCGGCACGACCAACATCTTCACGACCTACCTGTCGGCGGTGAGCCGCTCCTGGAAGGAGCTGGTCGGCGCCAACACCTCGGTCTCCTGGCCGGTCGGCATCGGCGGCAAGGGGAACGAGGGCGTCGCGGGCCTCGTGCGTCAGACGCCGGGCTCGATCGGCTACGTGGAGCTGGCCTACGCCAAGCAGAACCGGCTCGCGGTCGCCCGCGTGCGCAACGCCGCCGGCAAGTTCATCGAGCCGACGCTGGCCTCGACCACGGCGGCCGCCCAAGGAGCGGCGGCGGAGCTGGCGAAGGACGTCCGGTTCCCGATCGCGAACTCCAAGGATCCGAACGCCTACCCGATCGCTGGGATGACGTTCCTGCTCGTGTACAAGGACCAGAAGGATGCGGAGAAGGGCCAGGCCCTCGCCAACTTCATCCGCTGGGCGAACTCGAAGGGTCAGGAGATCAACGAATCGCTGGAGTATGCTCGTCTACCCGAGACGGTGGTGCGGGTGAACGAGCAGAACCTCATGCAGCTTCGCGTGGGAGGGCGTCCGATCGCCGCCGCGCACTAGGAGATAGCCATGAAACGAACGATGATCGGGGCCGCGGCGCTCGTCGCCGCGGCCCTCGTGGGATGTTCCGGAGCGAGCCAGGAGGCCGCTAAGTCCAGCGTGACCCTCACCGGAGCGGGCGCGACCTTCCCGTATCCGATCTATTCCAAGTGGTTCGACATGTATCGGGAGTCGACCGGCGTCCAGATCAACTACCAGTCGATCGGGTCCGGCGGCGGCATCCAGCAGCTCAAGGCCGGCACGGTGGACTTCGGCGCGAGCGACGCTCCACTCGATGACGCGAAGCTGGCCGAGATGCCGCACCCGGTGATGCACATCGCGACCGTCGCCGGGGCGGTGGTCCTGGCCTACAACCTGCCGGACCTGCAGCAGCCGCTTCAGCTCACGCCCGCCGCGGTGGTCGGCATCTTCCGGGGCGCAATCAAGAAGTGGAACGACCCGGCGATCCGCGCGGCCAACCCGGGTGTGACGCTGCCCGCCACGGCGGTTCTTCCCGTGCATCGCTCGGACGGCAGCGGCACGTCGAACATCTTCACGACGTACCTCTCGGCGGTCAGCCCCGAATGGAAGAGCGCCGTCGGAGCCAACACCTCGGTCGCATGGCCCGCCGGCGTCGGCGCCAAAGGAAACGAGGGGGTCGCCGGGCAGGTGAAGCAGGCCGCGGGCTCGATCGGCTACGTCGAGCTCGCGTACGCGAAGCAGAACAACCTCACGGCCGCCCGTCTGCAGAACGCGGCGGGTACGTTCGTCGAGCCGACGCTCGCGTCGACGACGGCGGCCATCCAGGCGTCGGCCCAGGCGCTCGCCGCGGACGTGCGGGCCCCGACCGTCAACGCGGCCGGACCCGATGCGTATCCGATCGCGGCGCTCACCTTCATCCTGGTCTACCAGGACCAGGCGGACGCCGCCAAGGGCAAGGCGATCGCCGACTTCCTCCACTGGGCGATCCACGAAGGACAGAACGACGTGGAGGCGCTCCAGTACGCGCGCATCCCCGACGAGGTGGTTCGCGTGGATGACGAGGCGCTCGGACGGCTCACGTCCGGCGGCAAGCCTCTCCTGGCGGCGCGTTGAGACAACCCCTCGCGCCGCGCCGCCGCGGCCTCACGGTGGACGGAGTCTACCGCGGAGCGCTCGCGGCGGCGGCCGGCGTGATCTTCCTGGTCGTTGCCCTCATCGTGCTCGAGATCGCGCGCGGCGCGATGCCCTCCATCCGTACGATCGGGTGGGGATTCCTGGCCCAGAGGGAGTGGGATCCGGTCGCCGACCACTACGGCGCCCTGCCCTACATCTACGGCACCCTCGTGTCCTCGCTGATCGCGCTCGTCCTGGCGGTGCCGCTGGGGCTTGGGAGCGCCGTGTTCCTGGCCGAGCTGGCCAAGGGCCGGGTCGCCGCGATCGTGTCCTTCGTGATCGAGCTTCTCGCCGCCATCCCGAGCATCGTCTACGGAATCTGGGGCTTTTTCGTGCTCGCCCCGTGGCTCCGAAACGCCCTCGAGCCCTGGCTGGTCGCGCACTTCGGGTATTTGCCGCTCTTCCGCGGGACGCCCTTCGGCATCGGCATGCTGAACGCCGGAATCGTCCTCGCGATCATGATCATCCCGACGATCGTCTCGATCTCCCGGGAAGTGCTCCTCGCCATTCCCCGATCGCTGCGCGAGGCCTCGCTCGCGCTCGGCGCGACGCGCGCCGAGGCGATCGTGGTGACCCTGGACGCGGCGAAGCCCGGGATCCTCGGGTCGATCGTGCTGGCGCTCGGGCGCGCCCTGGGCGAGACGATGGCGGTCACGATGGTGATCGGGAACACGAACCGCATCTCGGCATCGCTCCTCGACCCGAGCGCGACCATGGCGAGCGTGATCGCGAACGAGTTCACCGAGGCGACCGGATCGCTCTACCTCTCGGCGCTCATCCAGATCGCGCTCGTGCTCTTTGGCGTGACCATCCTCGTGAACGCGCTCGCGCGCGCTCTCGTCTGGCTCACGACGGGCGGCCGGCGCGACGTGGCGGGGGCCACGTGACCCCGCCGGCCGAAGGAAGCGCCACCCTGGCCGCGGTCGCCGCCCCGTGGGTCGACCGCACGCCGCGAGCCGTGCGCCTCTGGCGTGGGGCACTGAACCGGATCGTGCTCGCAGTCTGCGTGCTCGCGGCCGCGGCCGTGGTCCTTCCCCTCGTGCTCATCCTCGGCTACCTCATCGCGAATGGAGTCGGAGGGCTGAACCTGGCCTTCTTCACGCACATGCCGAAGCCGGTCGGCGAGAGCGGGGGCGGCATGGCGAACGCCATTGTCGGCACGCTCATGGTCGTGGGCTTGGCCGCACTCCTCGCGCTGCCGGTTGGGATCGCGGCCGGGGTCTACCTTGCGGAGTTCGGGCGGGGGCGCTTCGCCACGCTCGTGCGCTACACGACCGACGTCCTGAGCGGTGTGCCCTCGATCGTGGTTGGCGTGGTGGCGTACGGGCTGGTCGTGGTACCCATGGGGCGGGTCTCGGGTCTGGCCGGGAGCGTGGCCCTCGCGATCCTCATGCTCCCTCCGATCATCCGCGCCACCGAGGAGATGGTGCGGCTGGTTCCGCAGTCCTACCGGCAGGCGGCGCTCGCCCTGGGTGCGCCAAGGTGGAGGACGACGCAGCAGATCGTGCTGCCCGCGGCCCGCGCGGGCATCGTGACCGCGAGCATGCTGGCGGTGGCGCGCGCGGCGGGCGAGACCGCCCCGCTCCTCTTCACGGCGCTGGGGAACCGGTTCTGGTCGCTCCGCATGGACCAGCCGATCGCGACGCTGCCGGTCTTCATCTTCGATTACGCGAGGGCGCCCTACACGGATTGGAATCGGCAGGCGTGGACCGGGGCGCTGGTCCTGGTGCTCCTGGTGACCCTGATCTCGCTTCTCTTGCGGCTTACCGTCCGGCGGGTCCGGGACCGCTAGCCTTCTCCGGGATCTCGTCGGCGTGGTGCTTGATCACCCTCGCCTCCGCCACGAAGATCGTCTCCTCCGCCACGTTGGTGGCCAGATCGGCGACCCGCTCCAGATTCCGGCTCGCGAGCACGAGTTCCAGGGACTGGGGCACCGTCTCCGGATCGTGCACCATCTGCGACGAGAACTTGGCGAAGATCTGCGCCTTCAGGGTGTCGATCTCGGCGTCGCTCTCGCACACCCGCTTGGCGAGCGGCGCGTCGTGCCCGAGCCAGGCGGAGACCGCGTCCCGGAGCATGCGCATGGTTCGCTCGCCCATGGCTGCCACCTCGGTCATGCCCTTGCCGGGAGGCAGGCTGGCCAGCTTCTGCGCGCTCTGGGCCAGGTTCACCGCGTGGTCGCCCATGCGCTCCAGGTAGTTGGACACGCGGATCGACGCGACGAGGAAACGCAGGTCGCGTGCGACCGGCTGCTGCAGGCCGAGGAAGTCGAGGCACCGCCGCTCGACCTCGAGCTCGATCCGGTCGATGGCGATGTCCTCGTCCACGACCTCCCGCGCGAGCGCCCGGTCGCGGCGGCTCAAGGCTTCGAGCGCCTTCGAGAGCGCCGTCTCGACGCGCCCGGCCATCTCGCCCAGGCGATCCTGGAGCGTATGCAGGTCGTGATGGAAATGACGTTCCATGCGGTGAGCCTCGGCTCCGGACTCCGCGAAGACGATCTCGCGGATCATCCGAAGCGGCCGGTGATGTAATCCTCGGTCAGCCGCTCGCGCGGCGAGGTGAACAGGGCGCGCGTCGGGCCCTCCTCGATCAGCTTTCCGTTCAGCATGAAGGCCGTCTCGTCGGAGACCCGCGCCGCCTGCTGCATATTATGCGTCACGATCGCCACGGATACGCTCGATTTGATTTCGAGGACGAGGTCCTCGATCTTGGCGGTCGCGGTCGGGTCGAGGGCGGAGGCGGGCTCGTCGAGGAGGAGCACCTCGGGCTCGACGGCCAGCGCACGCGCGATGCAGAGGCGCTGCTGTTGCCCACCCGAGAGCCCGAGCGCCGAGCGGTTCAGCCGGTCCTTCACTTCCTCCCAGAGTGCCGCCCGCCGGAGCGCCGATTCGACGATCTCCTCGAGGCGGCGTCGATTGCCGATCCCCTGGAGGCGCGGCCCGTAGGCCACGTTCTGGAAGATGGACATCGGGAAGGGATTGGCGCGCTGGAACACCATGCCGACCCGGCGTCGAAGGGCGACCAGGTCGGTCGACGGGGCGAGAGCGTCCTGTCCGTGGAAGAGGATCGAGCCGTCGTAGCGGATGGGCGGGAAGAGGTCGTTCATCCGGTTGAAGCACCGGAGGAGCGTCGACTTGCCGCAGCCCGACGGACCGATGATGGCGGTGATCCGGTTGACCCCGATCCCGAGGTCGACGTCCTTGAGCGCCTGATGGGCCCCATACCAGACCGAGAGGCCCTTGGTCTGGAGCACGGGATCGATGGCGACCGCCTCGGACTCGCGCTTCATGGAAGCCTCCGAAGGATCGGCCGCCGGCTCGGCGGCTGAGCGAGGCTCGGC
This sequence comes from Candidatus Eiseniibacteriota bacterium, assembly GCA_016880395.1. Taxonomy (GTDB): domain Bacteria; phylum Eisenbacteria; class RBG-16-71-46; order SZUA-252; family SZUA-252; genus WS-9. The sequence goes on along the minus strand of JAEHDN010000182.1, from coordinate 1,002 downwards.
CGCGGACCCCGGCCTGGTTCCCGGGCGTACGGAGAGGATGGCGGAAGGACCCATGCATTCATGGTCGCCCAGGCCCCAGCCCCCGGCCGTGTCGGACTTGTTACGATGTGGTTACGGGACAAGGGGGGTCCCCGGCTCCTGGGCGTGGGGTCCGGCCGCAGGGATTTCGAACCAGAACGTGCTCCCGAGGCCGAGCTTGCTGTCGACGCCCAGCCTGCCGCCGTGGAGCTGGACGACGTGCTTCACGATCGAGAGCCCGAGCCCCGTGCCCCCATGGTCGCGGGACCGTCCGCGATCGACGCGATAGAAGCGCTCGAAGAGCCGCGGCAGGTGCTCGGCGGCCACGCCGCGCCCCGTGTCGATCACCGAGACGCGGATGAAATCCCCCGCGACCGGCTCGACCTTGAGCGTGATCGATCCGGCCTCCGTGTACTTCAACGCGTTGTCGAGCAGGTTGCGGAGCGCCAGCTCGAGTCGCTTGCGGTCGGCCCGCACCTGCGCCGCAGTGCGCGCCTCGACCGAGAGCGCGAGACCCCGCCGGCCCGCGAGATCCGAGAAGGTCGCCCCGAGGTCGCGGGCGATCTGGGCGAGGTCCCAATCTTTGAGCTCGAGCGGCGCGTCGGGGCGCTCCAGGTCCGCCAGCTCGAGCAGGTCCTCGACGAGCCCCTCGAGCCGGGCCGCCTGGTCGCGAATCGTCTCGACGAAGCGAACGCGGTGGCCCGCATCCTCGAGCCCTCCGCCGAGCAGCGTCTCCGCGTAGCCCCGGATCGACGTGAGCGGCGTGCGGAGCTCGTGCGAGGCGTTGGCCACGAATTCCCGCCGGAGCGCCGCCATCGCCTTCTCGGGCCCGAGGTCTTCGACGCTCAGGAGGAGCGACTCCGGATGCGAGCCCTCGGCGCCGATCGGCGTGACGCGCGCCTCGTACTCCCGGCGGCCCCCTCGATAGAGCGTCACATCGCGCACGAGCCCGCGGCCGTGGCGCTGGGCGTCGAGCGCGATCTG
>JAEHDN010000181.1 GCA_016880395.1 Candidatus Eiseniibacteriota bacterium | reverse complement strand
TGACGCCTCTCCTCGTGACCGCCGGCGTGATCGAGCTCGTCTGCGGCACGTTCATCCTGCTCGGGCTGCTCACACGTCCGGCTGCGTTCCTTGCGTCGGGGGAGATGGCGTTCGCGTACTTCATTGGCCACTTTCCGCATGGGTTCTGGCCGATCCAGAATCACGGCGAGCCCGCGGTTCTCTTCTGCTTCATCTTCCTGTTCTTCGCGGCGAATGGTGGCGGCCCGCTCAGCCTCGACGCGCTGCTCATGCGCACGCGACGACCCGCGGACGTCGGTGCTCCCGCGTAGACCGGACTTTGCCCGGTCGCTCGTGGTCTCGCTCTCTGCTGCTGAAGATCGGCATGGACGCCAACTGAGATGATCGGAGCCACGCTCTCCCACTACCGGATCCTCGAGCCCCTCGGCGCGGGGGGCATGGGCGAGGTGTACCTCGCCCGGGACGAGCACCTGGACCGCGAGGTCGCCGTCAAGGTGCTCCAGCGCGGGATCCTCGCCGATCCCGCGGCACGCGAGCGCTTCCGCCGGGAGGCCCGTGTGCTCGCGCGGCTCTCCCACCCGGGCGTCGCGACCATCTTCGACTTCGGCACGCAGGACAGCGTCGATTTCCTCGTCATGGAGTACGTGCCGGGCGGCACCATTGACGCGCGGCTGAAGGAAGGCCCGCTCCCCCTCCCCGACGTCCTTCGCGTGGGCGCGGCGATCGGCGACGCTCTCGACGAGGCGCACCGGCGCGGGTTCGTGCATCGCGATCTCAAGCCGGGCAACGTCGTCCTGACCGCCGAGGGGGCGCCGAAGCTCCTCGACTTCGGGCTCGCCGCCTTGCTCGGCCCGGCCGGCGCGACCCATCTCACCCAGAGCGGCTCCGTCGTCGGCTCGCTCCCCTACATGGCCCCCGAGCAGCTCCGGGGCGAGCCGGACGATCCCCGGAGCGACGTCTGGTCCCTCGGCGCCATGCTCCACGAGATGACGACCGGGCGGCGCGCCTTCGAGACGGACCGAGCGGAGACGCTGATGTTCGAGATCCTGCACGGCTCTCCTCGCCCTGTACGCTCGCTTCGCCCCGAGGTGCCGGCTTGGCTCGAGCGGCTCATCGAGAGCTGCCTCGACAAGGATCTGGAGCGAAGGCCGCACTCCGCCGGGGCCGTGAGCCGCGCCCTCCGCCAGGCCGAGGGATCGGGGAGCTATGCGGCGAGGGACGCCTCGGACTCGACCACGAAGATCGCGCGCCACTCGATTCGATCCCTGGCCGTGCTCCCGTTCGAGAACGTCTCGCACGACCCCGCACAGGAGTACTTCGCGGACGGCATGACCGAGGCCCTGATCGGCGACCTGGCCCGGCTCAAGGCGCTCCGTGTGATCTCGCGCACCTCGGCCATGAAGTACAAGGGAGTGGCGCGGTCGCTGCCCGAGATCGGCCGTGAGCTGAACGTGGACGCCATTCTCGAGGGCTCGGCGCTCCTCGTCGGCAAGCGCGTGCGGATCACCGTCCAGCTCGTCTCGGCCCGGATCGACGAGACCCTCTGGGCCGAGCGATACGACGGTGACCTCGAGGACGTGCTGGAGCTGCAGAGTCGTGTCGCGGCCACGGTGGCCAAGGAGATCGAGCTGCACGTCTCTCCCCGCGAGGCCACGCGGCTGGCGCGCCGCCAGACGGTGAACCCGGAGGCACATCTCGAGTACCTGAGAGGAATGCACACCGTCGCGGGCACGTCGCCGCAGGCGGTGGAGGTGAGCCTTCGGCACTTCCGACGCGCGCTCGAGATCGACCCCGATTACGCCCCCGCATGGGCGGGCCTCGCCGACTGCCACATCATCCGCGCGATGCGCGGCATGGCGCCCCCCGCCGAGGCCACGCGCGAGGCGGAGGAGGCCGCGCTCAAGGCGCTCGCGCTGGACGATTCCGTGGCCGAGGCGCATACGGTCC
>JAEHDN010000180.1 GCA_016880395.1 Candidatus Eiseniibacteriota bacterium | reverse complement strand
TCGAGCGGCATCTCCGGACCGGGGTGAAGCCGATCCGTGCGGCCATGGACGCGGCCCGCGAGCTGATCGGGCCGATCATCGCCATGACCATCACCCTGGCCGCGGTCTACACGCCCGTCGCCATCCAGGGCGGCCTGACCGGATCCCTCTTCCGGGAGTTCGCGTTCACGCTCGCCGGAGCGGTCGTCGTGTCCGGGATCGTGGCGCTCACGCTGTCCCCCATGATGGGGTCGCGTTTGCTACGGGCCGGGGATGCCGAGCGCGGATACGCGGGGTGGATCAATCGGCGGTTCGATATGGTCCGCGAGGCGTACAAGCGAACGCTGACGGGAACCCTCCAGTACCGGCCGGCCGTGTACGTCGTCTGGGTGTTCGCCGTCCTTCTCGCCGTGCCGTTCTACATGTTCTCCCAGCACGAACTGGCCCCGCGGGAGGATCCGGGCGTGGTGTTTGGGATCATCCAGGCGTCGGCTGACGCAACGCTCGACCAGACGAGGCTGTTCACGACGGCGGTCAACGACGTCTATCAGTCATTCCCGGAGACCAAGAACACGTTCCAGCTCACGTTCCCGACCGGCGGATTCGGTGGGATGGTGACGAAGTCCTGGGGCGAGCGGACGAAGAAGACCTCCGAGCTCCAGGTCGAAGCCGCGGCCCGGTTCTCCAAGATCCCCGGCATCCGGGTCATCTCGCTCGTCCCGCCACCCCTCCCTGGAGGCGGAGACTTTCCGGTCGACCTCGTGATCGCCTCGACCGCCGAGCCGCAGCAGCTGGTCGAGTTCTCGAACCAGCTGGTGCAGAAGGCCTTTGCGAGCGGGCTCTTCATGTTCGCCGATGCGGACCTGAAATTCGACCAGCCCCAGGCGGAGGTGGTCTTCAACCGGGACCAGGTGCGGTCGCAGGGGGTCGAGCTGAGCCAGGCGGGACGTGATCTCTCGACCCTGCTCGGTGGGAACTACGTCAACCGGTTCAGCATCCAGGGTCGCAGCTACAAGGTGATTCCGCAGGTCAAGCGGTCCGAGCGCCTCACGCCGGACCAGCTCAGAAACATCTACGTCACCGGAACGAACGGCGGACTCGTCCCGCTCTCGACGTTCGCGAGCCTTCGGACCACGACCGAGCCGCGGGAGCTGAAGCGGTTCCAGCAGCTCAACGCGGTCCGGATCCAAGGAGTCATCCCGCCGAACGTGTCGCTGGATCAAGCGCTCACGTTCCTCGAGAACCAAGCGCGAAGCATCCTGCCGCAGGGCTACACCATCGACTACGCAGGCGAGTCGCGGCAGCTCCGCACGGAAGGGTGCCGCTTCCTGAGCATCTTCCTGCTCTCGGCGATTCTGATCTTCCTGGTGCTCGCGGCCCAGTTCGAGAGCTTCCGGGATCCCTTCGTGATCCTGGCGGGGTCCGCACCGCTCGCGGTGAGTGGGGCGCTCCTGTTCTCGTTCCTGGGATTCACGTCGTTGAACATCTACAGCCAGGTCGGTCTCATCACGCTGGTCGGACTGGTCGCGAAGAACGGAATTCTCATCGTTCAGTTCGCGAACCAGCTGCGGGAGACAGGAGTCCAGAAACTGGAGGCGGTGATCGGGGCGGCGGGGACGAGGCTCCGACCCATTCTCATGACCACCGCGGCGACCGTGTTCGGCCATCTGCCCCTCGTCTTCGCGAGCGGGCCGGGGGCAGGAGCGCGGAACTCGATCGGGATCATGCTCGTGAGCGGCATGATCATCGGGACGGCGTTCACGCTGTTCGTCGTGCCGTCGATCTACATGCTCGTGGCGCACGCTCACGAGCGCGCCACCGTGAAGGAAGAGACCGAGATAGGCGCCACAGCGCCGGCGAAGGCTTGAATCCAGGGAAGAGGAGGCACGAATCATGAATGCCATGGATCGCATCACGCAATTGATCGTTCGCATCACGGGGGTGTTCCAGATCCTGCTCGGGATCTCGTTCTGGACGGGGCACGCCCTTTCGCTCATCTCGCTCCACATGGCGGTCGGGGCGCTGTTCGTCGTGTCGCTCTGGATTCTGGCGGTGCGCGCGGGCCTGTCCGGCGCGGGCTGGGGGCTGGCGGGGACCACGATCGCGTGGGGGGCGGGACCGATCGCGTTCGGGATGGTGCAGACTCAAATCCTCCCGGGGGCGCAGCACTGGGTCATCCGGGTCCTCCATCTCCTGGTGGGGATGGTCGCGATGGGGCTCGCCGCTCGGCTCGGACTGCGGATCCAGCGCTCGCGGATCGGACGGCCCGCGGTGCTCGGCGCGCGCCCGGCGTGAGGCGTCCCGCTTCGATTCTGTAGGACCCACAGAGGAGCGCCCCTCTGGCCCGGCGGCGGTGCGGCGCTCCGACTGTGCCCTCGGGCCCTCCGGAACCCCTTCATACGAGCGGGGTTCACCCTTCTCAGCGGCGGACAGCTGTCCCTTGCCGATCCTCAGGGTGATAGACTTTCTTCGTTGCTGGCCACGGACGCGCTCGGTGACGCGGAGGCCGTATGGGGCCACTTCTCGGTGCCGTCAAGGTTCTCCTCCTCGCACAGGCGATGCATGGCACCGTCCTGGGCAGGGTGTGGGACGCGGAGACCGCCCAGCCCGTCCCGGGGGCGGTCGTCGCGGTGCCGGAGCTCAACCGCACCATCGCGGCGGATGACAGCGGGCGCTACGCCATCCAGGGACTCTCGCCCGGAAGCCATGCGATCACGGTCCGGTCGATAGGCTACGCGCCGCGAATCCTGGAGGCGCTGGTCCCCGAGGACGGCCCGGTCGAGATCGATGTCTGGCTCGTTCCGGAACCCGTCCGCATCCACGCCGTGGACGTACGCGCGCCCGTGATCGTCCGCGGCCTCGACGGGGACGAGGCCGCCGCCTTCCCCGATCGTGAGATCTCCTACGCCGCCCTGCGCGACCATCCGCTCCTCGGCGAGCCCGACGCTTTGCAAGCTCTGGGCGGGGGCGAGATCTCGCTCAGGCAAGAATCGCCGAGTGGGGTCGGTGTCCGCGGCGGCGCCTCGGATCAGACCGCGTATCTCATCGACGGCATCCCAGTCTTCAATCCCTATCACGCGGCGGGCATGACGAGCGGGTGGAATCCCGATGCGCTGTCGCGGCTGCGCGCGGGCTCGGCGACCACGGAGACGTCCTCCGACGCGCTGGCCGGCGCGGTCGAAGCCACGACACGCGCGCCGGGCGATCGAATCTGCGCGAGGGGGAGCGTCAGCACCACGCAGTCGCGGGTCACGTTCGACGGACCGCTTGCCGCGGCCGGTCCGGGACCCACCGAGGGAGCGGCCGCGGCGGGATTTCTCGTGAGCCTCCGCCGCGGTCTCCCCGATGGCATCGCTCCCAAGGATGAATACTCCTACGTGCGTGGCGAGACCAACGACTGGCTTGCCAAGCTCGAGGCGCCGGCCGTGGGAGGTCGAATCGAGCTCCTCGGCTATGGGAACGAAAACGATCTGAGCACGGCCATGACGGTGGTCCCCGATGGCGACGCACCGGATCCGCGGCGCAACACCTTCGAATGGACCGGCCAGTCACTGGGCGCGCGGTGGTCGCGCACCTGGGGGGGAGCGACCGTCCGGATCCAAGGTTGGCGCGCCGACGGGAACATCGGCTCGACGTGGGCGGCCGAGACAGGGCCACTGACGATGGCTTCGACCCGGGAGGACGCGGGATTTCTCATCGGCGTGGATCGAAGCTCCCAGCGGGCGGGCACGACCGCTCAGCTGCGAATCGAGAGAAGCCGGACCTCCTACCGGATCGTCTCCGATTCCACGTCGGGACCAACCTGGGCTGCCGAGGCGAGCCTGCCGGTCGCGACCGGGTCGGTGCGTCACCGGCACGCTGTGGGACGAGCGCTCGAGATCCAGATCGGAGGCTCGGTCGCGGCGGCGCGGGATCGAGGGCATCTCGATCCACGGGCGCAGGTCCTCTGGAAGCCTTCGACCCGGCTCCAGCTCTCGGGGAGCTACGCGCGCACGCACCAGTTCGCGCAATCACTCCGGAACCCGGAGTCGGTGGTCGGGAACATCTTTCCCGCGGACCTCTACCTGGGAGCGGGCGCCGCGGCCGCGGCGTCTGGCGGCTCGCCCTCCGGGGCTCCTCGCGTTCCCGTGGCGCGATCCCAGCTGAGCGTGCTCGCCTTGAGCTTCCAGCCCCGCGCCGGACTCCGCCTCGGCGCCCAGGCCTACGGACGACGCTCCGACGGACTTCTTCTCGTCGCACCGATCGAGGGAGAGCCGTTCGCGACCAAGGGAGCGTTCGCGATCGGGTCGGGCACGTCGTGGGGCGTGTCCGCCGACGCCGCGCTCAGCGCGAGGCGTTGCGGCATCGTCGCCAGCTACGGCCTGCAGCAGGCACGCGTCGAGTATGGCTCCACGGGCTACACGCCGGAGAGCGGAGTGCGTCAAACGTTCGAGGGAGGAGTGATCGTCCTCCCGACTCCGACGACCTCGATCCGAATCAGCGTGGCCGCGGCCCTGGGCCGCCGCACGACCGCCATCTCCGATGGCTTCGAGTGGGAGGCCACCAACATTCTCGACCGAGGATCGGAATTCGGCGGCAGCCCCCACTACTCCGACGGCGCGCTCGGAGGCACGTCGCTGCCCGGCTACTACCGTCTCGACGCGGGCATCCGGAAGGAATGGCGCCTCGGGATCGCGGGGCGGGACGCCACTCTCGCCCTGTTCGGCACGGCCACGAACATCCTCGGCAGGAAGAACGTCCTCACCTACGCCAGGGATCCGTCGACCGGCGAGATGTCCGGCGTGGAGATGCGACCCCGAGCCCCGCTCGTCGTCGGCCTCGACTGGGGATTCTGATTACCGCCCACGCCGGGCTCCCGGACGCCGCGCCGTCCGGACGCGGCCCCACCTGTCACAAATCCACACATAGCCCTGTTCCTATCCGTGGAGACCGGATTGGATCCTGAACGCACGCCATCGTTCCGCGAGCAGTTCGCGCTGCTGTTCGACGCGCACTTCCCGTCCCTCTACCGCTACCTGAATCGGGCCTCCGGTGATCCGGAGCTCGCGGCCGATGTGGCGCAGGAGACCTTCGTGAAGCTGTACCAGCGGGGCTCGGTGCCGGACACGCCCGGGGCCTGGCTGATCAGCGTCGCGATGAACCTCTTCCGGAACGCGGCCTCGACCCGAAGCCGCCGTCTTCGACTCATGACGCCGGCGCGCGGCGAGAGCGTCCTCGCGGATCCGCCGCCCGCTCCCGACCAGGCCCTGGAGTCCGATGACTCTCGGAAGCGGGTGCGCCTCGCTCTCGACGGGATGCCGGAGCGGGACCGGAGCCTCCTCCTCCTCCGGGCGGAGGGGTACAGCTACCGCGAGATCGCTCTGGCGCTGGAGCTGAACGAGACGAGTGTCGGCGTGTTCCTGGCTCGCGCCAGGCGCGCGTTCCGCGAGATCTACGAGGAGTCGTCGGATGCATCTTGACGAAGAACGGCTTCAACGCCTTCTCCACCGCGAGCTGTCGGCCCCGCTCGAGGGCGCGGCGCGCGAGCACGTCGCTGCCTGCGACGAGTGTCGTCGGCGACTGGAGGACGCGACGCGGGAGGAGGCTAACGTGCACGCGCTGCTGCGCGCCGTCGACACGCCGCCGCCTGTGGTGAGCGCGGGGGCTGTGGCGTCGCGGGCCGAGCTCCCGTCTCGGGCGTCGCGGCGAGGCTCCTCGTGGCTTAGGCGAGCGGCGGCGCTCGTGGCCGTCGTCGGAATCGCCGGGGTTGCGTACGCGCTCCCCGGCTCGCCTGTGCGGAGGTGGGTGCACGACGTGGTGCAGAGAGTCGGAGGCCGGCCAGGAGTCCCAGGCGAGCCGTCCACCCGGGGAGGCGGCGCAGCAAATGTCTCCGGGATCGCCGTCTCGCCCGGTCAGAGCCTCACCATCATCTTCGCGAGAGATGCGGCGCAGGGTGTCGGGAACGGCGGCGAGATCCGCGTTTCCCTGACCAGCGGTGCCGACGTGCAGGTGCGGGCGCCAGGTGGGGCCGCCACGTTCACCACGAAGGGGGACTTCATCCTGATCGGCGTGCGTGACCCATCGGCCGAATTCGACGTTCGCATTCCTCGATCAGCGCCCTGGGTGGAGATCGTCCAGGGGGACGATCGAGTCTTCCTCAAGGAGGGCGTCCGGATCACGACCTCCGGCGCCCGGGGCTTGGTCAGGGGCTATGTCCTGCCGCTCGCGCCGACCACCTCGCCGCCACGCCGACCGGGGCCCTAGTCACAAACGATCTCGTCGCCTGTTCCATTCGTGGGTGCCAGCGCCAACCATCACGCGAGAAGAAGGAGACATCTCATGCGCATCCGATCCGACGTCCCATCCTGGCTCGTCGCGTCTGTCGCCGTGCTGAGCCTTGGGGGCTGCAGCAACCAGGGAGCCCCAAACGCGCTCGCCCCCACCGGGCAGAGTGCTCAGAATCTCATGGCCGATCCAAATGCGACCCGCACCGTCACGATTCCATTCGATGCCGGGAATTTCGCCACCCACGCACCGAACAGCTTCTTCCCCCTCGTCCCGAACACCCGCTGGGTCTACACCCAGGAGACCCCCGAGGGGGTGGAGACCGACACCGTGCTCGTGACGACCGATACCAAGCTGATCGTGGGTGTCACGACGACGGTCGTCCGTGACCGGGTCTTCCTGAACGGAGTCCTCGCCGAGGACACCTTCGATTGGTACGCCTCCGACGAGGACGGCAACGTCTGGTACTTCGGCGAGGCCACACAGGAGTTCCCGTCCGGGAGCACCCTAGGCTCGTGGGAGGCGGGGAAGGACAACGCCCAGCCGGGGATCATCATGCTCGCCCATCCGATGGTCGGCGACGTGTATCAGCAGGAGAACTCGCCCGGGGTCGTCGCGGACATGGCGCGCGTGAAGGATCTGGACGCCACGGCCGTCACTCCGTACGGCACCCTGACCGGATGCCTCAAGACCCAGGAGTGGACCCCGCTGGAATCGGGGAGCAGGGCGTTCAAGTACTACGCGCCCGGGATCGGAAACGTCATGGAGGACGAGAACAAGGCCGGGGGCCGGGTCGTGCTGACCGGCTTCACGACTCCGTGAAGACGGCCCGGCGCGGGTTCGGGCTCATGAGGCGTGCCCCGGGGCGAGTCTCCGGGGCCGTCTCACTCCCATGGGTGGTTCTGGCGGCCGGCGTCTGGGTCGCGACGGCGATGTCCGTAACTTGCGCGTCCGCCGCGTCCGCGATCCTCCCCGGGGACGACGTCCCCACCTACCTCCGCGATCGCGGCACCGGCGTTGCGACCTCGCTCTTCGGCACCTACGTCCGTGGCCACGAGCTCCTGGTCTACCCCTTCTACGAGTACACGAAGAACAAGGATCAGGAGTACTCGCCGAGCGAGCTGGGTTACGCGGGGGAGCAGGACTACCGCGCGGAGGGGACCGAACACGAGGCGCTCATCTTCCTCTCCTACGGGATCAGCGAGAACGTCGCGCTCGAGGTCGAGTCGGCGGTCTACACGTGGGGCGTGCAGCACAAGGCCGCCAATGACACCTCGGCGGTGCCGTCGAAGATCGAGGAATCGGGCTTCGGCGACACGCAGGCGGAGCTGCGCTGGCGGTGGTGGCAGGAGAACGAGCGAAGGCCGGAATTCTGGAGCTACTTCGAGATCACGTTCCCGTTCCAGAAGGACCGCACCATCATCGGCACGCAGGACTGGGAGCTCGTCCAGGGCTTCGGGCTGACGCGCGGCTTCCGCTTCGGAACGCTCACGGGACGGATCTCGGCCAGCTACACCGCGGAGGAAACGAAGCTCGCCGTGGGAGAGTACGCGCTCGAGTACCTGAAGCGCGTGTCACCCGGATGGCGCGTGTATCTCGGCGTGGAAGGGGAGGAGGACGAGGTGGCCGCGATCGGGGAAGTGCAGTGGCAGATCGCGCGCGGTGCGCTCCTCAAGCTCAACAACGGGTTCGGGCTGACGAGCAAGGCTCCGGACCTAGCGCCGGAGGTCGGGGTCCTGTTCTCGTTCTAGGGCTGCATCGAGAAGGCCGGGGAGCGTCGGGTCCACCTCCGAAGCGGCGGATCGACGCCAGTCCGCGTCCCGCTTGCGGCGGTTGGTCTCGGGCCAATCGATGGCGCGGGAGCCGTCGGCTCCGGGTGGGAACCAGGCCAGGGCGTAAGGCGGCTGCCCCGTCATCCCCAGGTAGAGGCGGTGGGTCCGCTCGAAGAAGCCGGTGGTGTGATAGCTGCTCGGGAAGCCGAGCTGAGACGCGTCCAGGTGGTGCATGAACTCGTGGCAGAGCGTGGACAGGATGGTCCTCGCCGAGGTCCATTGGCGCTGCATGGGCGTTCGCGTCCAGAGCCTGATCCTGACGGCCCGGAAGTCGTAGTCCCCGAGGACCTCGGATGCCAGACGCCCTTCGCTCGTCGAGTGCGGGCGAACTCCGAGCAGCTTCAGGGTCGGGACCGGAACGCGGTAGAACTCGGAGAACTGGCAGAGCAATTGCTCGCAGACATCGCGGATGGCATTGCGCTCTGCCGAGCCCCGAGCCTCCTCGATCCGATCGATGGCGGACGGCACGCTGTCGGAGGAAGGCGTGGGAATGTCCGTGAGGCGGCTGCTGGCATCGTACTCGTCGCGTGCCGTGGCGCGCGAGGGACGGCGGTCGGTGATCATCCCGTTGCTTCCATGTGATCGAGGGTGCGGAGGA
>JAEHDN010000179.1 GCA_016880395.1 Candidatus Eiseniibacteriota bacterium | reverse complement strand
CCATTCGCTGCGCAGGCATGGATGTCGGTTCGAACGCCTTCCGGCTCGTCATCGCGGAGTTCAAGAGCCCGACGAAGTACAAGGTGCTGGAGCGGGTGCGGATGCCGGTCCGTCTCGGGGAGTCGGTCTTCAACAATCAGCGGATCGACCCGGCGACCATGGACGCCGCGCTCGAGGCCTTCCGAGAATTCCGGAAGAAGATGGAGGCCTACGAGGTGGTCCTTCACCGCGCGGTCGCGACGAGCGCCACGCGCGAGGCGAAGAACCGAGCGGCCTTCCTCGAGCGCGTGCACCAGGAGACCGGTCTCGATCTCGAGCTGATCGAGGGCACGGAGGAGGCTCGGCTGGTCGCGCTCGGCGTGAAGAGCAAGATCTCCCTCGACCGGGGCCTCTCGCTCATCCTCGACGTCGGCGGCGGGTCGAGCGAGATCGCGATCGTCGGCAACGGTGAGATCCTGGTGGTCGAGTCGCACGACGTGGGCGGGGTGCGGCTCCTCCGACGCGCCCCGTCGGACTCGCCCGAGAAGACGCTCGGCATCGTGCGCCAGACCCTCGAGTCGGCACGCTTCCCGATTCTCGACTTCTTCAAGCGGCGCCGCCTCACCCGCTTCGTCGGAACCGGCGGGAACATCGAGGCCATCGCCGAGATCTCCTCTCCCAACGGCTCCGCGCGCTCGAACGGCGAGCACGAGGCGGCGAGGGTCACCGTCTCCCGCCTCTCGCGCACGCTCGCCCAGCTCGCGAAGCTCGATCCCGAGGAGCGCGCCGAGGAGTACGACCTCCGCCCCGACCGCGCGGACGTCATCGTGCCCGCGGGGGCGATCTTCGAGTACGTGGCCAAGCGCGTCCGCGCCCGGGAGATCTGGGTGCCCTTCGTGGGGCTGGTGGACGGCGTGCTGGTGGACGTGGCGCGCGCGGCGCACACGGAGGGGAAGAAGGAGCTGGAAGTGTCGCAGACGCGGAACGCGGTGCTCGCCCTCCTCAAGAAGTACGAAGTGGACGTCCGTCACGCGCATCGAGTGACCGCGCTCGCGCTCTCGCTGTTCGATCAGCTCAAGTCGACGCACGGCCTCGGCAAGAGGGACCGGCTCCTCCTCGAGCTGGCTGCACTCCTCCACGAGGTCGGCACGTTCATCGGGACGTCGGGGCACCATCGCCACTCGCTCTACCTCATCTCGCGGACGCCCATCCTGGGGCTGAGCGAGGAGGAGCAGCAGGTCGTCGCCAACGTCGCCCGCTACCATCGCAAGGCGCCCCCCGATCCGAGCCACGAGGCCTATGCCGCTCTGAGCGAGAAGGACCAGGACCGCGTTCGCTCCCTCGCGGCCATCCTTCGCGTGGCGGACGCGCTCGACCACGACCACAAGCAGCGCGTGGGCACGGTGCAGGCCAAGCAGCGCGGCTCGGAGCTACGGCTCCGCGTCCACACCCGGGGGGACGTGACCCTCGACGCGTGGTCGGTGAAGGACAAGGGCGATCTCTTCGAGAACCAGTTCGGGCTCAAGCCCGTGGTCGTGCCCGGTGGCTGAGTCGCACGCGATTCCGCCTCCGCCGCCCGCCGCGTCTCCGGCCGCCAAGGTCGCCGCACCCGGGCCACCCGTGATGTCGGTCATCGACGTCGGAGCGAGCGGCATCCGGATGCTCGTCGCGGAGCTGCTTCCGAACGGCGACATCCGCACGATCGAAGAGCTGCAGCGTCCGCTCTCGCTGGGGCGGGAGACGTTCCACACCGGGACCCTCTCGGCGTCCAGCATCCAGAAGGCGGTCGTGATCCTGCGTCAGTATCGCGCGGTGATGGACGCCTATCACGTCACCCACTCGCGCGCGGTCGCGACGAGCGCGGTCCGGGTCGCGCTCAACCGGGACACCTTCGTCGATCGGGTCTTCCTCGCCACGGGGATCGAGATCGAGGTCATCGAGGGCTCGCAGGAGACGCTCCTCACGTTCGCCGCCGTCCAGCGCGCGCTCGAAGGGCATCCCGAGCTCGGAACCGGCGACGTGCTCCTCTTCGAGCTGGGCGGTGGAGCCACCGAGTGGGCGCTCATGCGGGACGGCGAGGTCGTCGCCTCGGTCACGCACGACATGGGCACCGTGCGCATGCGCGAGCTGCTCCGCGCCGCGGAAGGGGAGCGCAAGGCGCGCACGCGCATGATCCAGCACAACGTGCGGGACATGATGAACGCGGTGCGGCGCGCGCTTCCGTTCCAGAAGGTCACGCAGCTCATCGCGATCGGCTCGGAGGCGCGGTTCGCCGTCCGACACATCGCCGGCGCGAACGGGTCCCAGGCTCTCGCCTCCGCTCCTGCGGCCGTGACGCCAGTGGCGGCGAAGGATCTGCGGAAGCTGGCGGACCAGATCACCGCCATGACGCCCGAGCAGGTTGCGGCGGCGTACGAGATCCCGACCTACGAGGCGGAATCGCTGGGCCCGGCGCTCCTCGCCTACGCGGAGCTGGTGCGCCTGGCGCAGGCCGATCCGCTCCTCGTCGCGAGAATCAGCATGCGGGACGGGCTCGTCCTCCAGATGGCGAAGTCGATCCAGAGCGGCTCCACGGTCTTCTTCCCGGAGCAGACCCTGGCGGCCGCGGTGAGCCTGGCCCGCAAGTACCAGGCCGACGAAAAGCACGGGCTCAAGACCGCCGAGATCGCGCGGGCCATCTTCGAGGCCACGAAGCAGCAGCATCGCATGGGGGATCGCGAGCGGCTGCTCCTCGAGGTGGCCTCGATCGTCCACGACATCGGTGGATTCGTGGCGGCGCGCGGCCATCACCGGCACGCCTACTACCTGCTCGTGAACTCCGAGATCTTCGGACTGTCGGGCATGGACATGGAGGTCGTGGCCAACGTCGCGCGGTACCACCGGCGCGCGGGGCCACAGGCCGACCATCCCGCATACGCGGCGCTCCCGCGCCCGGCCCGCGTCACGGTGAACCGGCTCGCGGCGATCCTTCGTGTGGCCGACGCGCTCGACAAGGGGCACAACCAGATTCTGCGCAACCTGCGCGTCACGGTGTCCGGAGAAGAGCTTCGGATCGAGGGCGAGGGGGCGGGGGATCTGGCGCTCGAGCGGCTCGCGCTCGAGGACAAGCGGGGACTCTTCGAAGAGGTGTTCGGGCTTAGGCCGGTTCTCGCGGAGCTTGCCGCCTCTTGAGCTCGACGGCCCGCTCGATCGGACCGCCCTTTCGCGCCGGGCAGTGAGCGCACGGCGCGGCGACGCCCGCCTCGCTCGCATCCCGCGCTCCACGTAGCGAGCGCCGTAGGAGCCATCCGAACGCGAGCAGCGCGCCCACGATCGCGACCAAGTGCTGCCAGAGGGGCGCGTTCACGAGGCTACCCCCATCCGAGCGCCCTCCCGGCCTGGAAGACCGCCAGCGAAGCGACCCAGGCCATGGCGTTCATGAAGACGAGCATCCCGATCGGCCAGCGCCACGAGTTCGTCTCCCGCTTGGCCACGGCGACCGTGGACATGCACTGGAGCGCGAGCGCGAAGAATACCATCAGGCTGACCGCGACGAGAGGCGTGTAGAGCGGCAGACCTGTCTCTGGATTTCTAGCCCTGGGTAGCGCCTGGCGGAGCGATTCCGACGGATCGGCCGCGCCTTCCAGGTTGTTCATCGTGGCCATCGTCGACACCATCACCTCGCGCGCCGCGATCGACGAGAGGAGGCCGACGCCGAGCTTCCAGTCGAAGCCGAGCGGCGCGATCGCGGGCTCGATCAGATGTCCGAGCTGGCCCGCGAACGAGTGGCGGAGCGCGGAACCGGACGCCTCGGTCTTGAGCTGCGCCGCTTCGTGTGTCTGGCCCGCCGCCGCGGCCGCGGCCGCGCGCGCCTCGATCGCCCTGGTCTCGGGATGCCCCGCCGGATAGGACGCGAGGAACCAGAGCACGGTCGAAACGGCCAGGATCACCGTGCCGGCCTGCCCGAGGAACAAGAGGCAGCGCTCCCGGATCGCGAGCAGCACCGACCGCACGGACGGGACGCGGTACGGCGGCATCTCGAGGATGTGGGCCGTCCGAGGGCCGCGGAGCACCGTGCGCCGGGCGGCCCACGCCACGCCGAGCGCGGCGAGGATGCCGAGGAGATAGAGCGAGAGGAGCGTGAGCCCGCGGAGGCTCAGGAACGCGACGTGCCGGTCCGGAATGAACGCGCCGATCAGGAGCGCGTACACCGGGAGCCGCGCGCTGCAGGACATGAAGGGCGCGATCAGGATGGTGGCGAGGCGGTCGTTCCGCGACGGAAGCGTTCGCGTGGCCATGATCCCGGGGATCGCGCAGGCGAAGGAGGAGAGGAGCGGCAGGAAGGCGCGTCCGGGGAGTCCCACGGAGCCCATCACGCGATCCATCAGGAAGGCCGCGCGCGCCATGTAACCGGTGTCCTCCATCACCGCGATGAAGAAGAAGAGGATCGCGAGCTGCGGCAGGAACGCGGCCACCGTGCCGACGCCGGTCAGGATGCCGTCGAGGAGCAGGGACTGGATCGGTCCCGCCGGGATCACCGTGCGCCCCAGGGCCGCGAGCCACCGGACGCCCGCGTCGAGCGCGTCCATGGCGGGCGTGGCCCAGGCGTAGATGCTCTGGAACACGGTCGCCATGAGCACGATGAAGATCACCGGGCCGAGAATGCGGTGGGTGAGGATCGCGTCGAGCCGGCCACGGACCGCCTTCTCGCCGGGGCGGCGCCGCACCACCTGGCGGACGATCGCTTCGACTTCCTGGTACCCGCGTGCGGGATCGAGCTGCCCCCAGGACGCATCCGCGGCGGCCGTGCCGTGGCCGTTGCCGTTTCCGTTCGCGTGAACGCTCACGTTCTCGCCGACCATCACGAGCGCGCTTCCGTTCGCGTGACCGTTGCCGCTGGCCGGAGCGTGGCCGTTCCCGTTCCCGTTGTCGCGCCCCACGCCCTTGTCGATCGTCTCGCGGAGGCGATCCATCCCCATTCCCGTCTTGGCCGAGACCGCGAGCACCGGAACGCCGAGCAGCCGCTCGAGCGCGGACACGTCGATCGCGATGCCCTGGGCGTCGGCCTCGTCCATGAGGTTCAGCACGAGGACCGCGGGACGGCGGGTGCGGAGGATCTGGAGCGCGAGGTAGAGCTGGCGGTCGAGCCGCGTCGCGTCGACAACCGCGACGACGCGGTCCGCGTGCGTGGCCGCGCCGTCGCGCCCCTCGAGCACGTCGCGCACGAGAGCCTCGTCGGGAGAGCGGGGATTCAAGCTGTACGTGCCGGGGAGGTCCAGGATCTCGACCTGCCGTCCGGAGGGGAGCTGGCAGGTCCCGGCGCGCTTCTCGACCGTGACGCCGGGGTAGTTCGCTACCTTCTGCCGAAGCCCGGTGAGCCGGTTGAAGAGGGACGACTTGCCCGAGTTCGGGCTGCCGACGAGGGCGATGCGCTCAGAGGGCCTGGACAAGGATGCGCCGCGCCTCCTGACGCCGAATGGAGAAATGAGAACCCCGCACGACGAGCTCGATCGGATCGCCGAGTGGCGCCCGGCGCACGACCTCGATCTCCGTGCCAGGCACGAGCCCCAGCTCGAGCAGAGAGCGGGTGAACGAATCCTCGGCCTCGATGCCCCGGACCACGGCGCGCGAGCCGGGGAGGATGCGGTCGAGCGATCTCATCGCGCGCCTCCCGCGCCGAGCGTGGAGTGGGCCTCGTCCACCGCGGCCTCGACGTCCTCGATCGTGTTGCGCAGGCAGTGCCCGCGGCAGACGGGGCATGCGTCGCCCGCGGATCCGGCGCGGCAGTGGGTCTGGTACTCGCGGAACGCGGTGCGGAAGCGCTCGGCCGCGGGATCGTCGGAGGCGAGGAACGCCGTCATGCGCAGGAGCTCGACCATGGACGACACGCTCACGAGATGCTCGATCATGCACGCGTCCTCCTCGGCGGCCGAGGGGTCGACGCCGAGCGTCTCGACGAAGAAGCGCGTGAGCACGTCGCGACTGCGCTCCGTGCGCGCCGCGAGCCGCTGGCCCACCTTCGTGAGCTGAACGTCTCCGTAGCGCTCGTGATCGACGAGGCCGCGGCTCTTCAGCGTGCGCAGCATCGACGTCACGCCGGCCTTGCTCACGCCCAGCCGCTCCGCGATCGCGCTCACGGACGCGCCGCTGTTCTGGCTCAGGGCCGCGATGGCCTGGAGATAGTGCGCCATCGAGTGGGTCAGCTCCTTCTCGTTGAATCGCTTCCAAACTTCCATGACGGACCGCTCTCGCTGTGGTTGTGGTCGGCTGGAGGGCTCTCGCCCACCTGGATTTAAGCATACTTAACATCGGCCATCCAACCCCCTACCGCAATGGTCCCGAAGGAGTATGGGAAGGGGGACCCTTGAATCCGTGGCGGCGATGGCGTAACCTCTATCGCCTCCTTCAATTGGGTGAAACACCCTGCCTCCCTTCGAAGCCTGGAGTCCGAGCCTCATGGCCGACGGCAAATCCATCGAGCCCCGCTACCTCAACCGGCTTCTCACCTGGCTGGAATTCAACGAGCGCGTCCTGCAGGAAGCCCAGGACGTCTCGAACCCGGTTCTGGAGCGAGCGCGGTTCCTCGGCATCTTCGCGTCGAACCTGGACGAGTTCTTCATGATCCGCGTGGCCGGCGTGCGCCAGCTGGTGCAGGAAGGAACGGAGAGGATCTACCCCGATGGCTCGAGCCCGGCCGAGCTTCTCGCTCGCGTGACGGCTCGAGTGCGGGATCTCGCGGCTCGCGCGGCGTCGGCCTGGTCGGAGGGGATCGAACCCGCGCTCCGCGACGCGGGCGTGCGCCTGCTCGTCCACGGCGATCTCGAGGAGAGGGAGCAAAAGCAGGTCGATCGCGGATTCGCGCGCGAGATCTTTCCCGTGCTCACGCCCTCGGCGGTGACGCCCGCGCTTCCCTTGCCGCACGTCACGAACCTCGTCCTCTACCTCGCCGTGCGCGTCCTCGCGCCGGATGGAACCGAGCGGCTCGCGATCGTACAGCTCCCTCGCTCCGCGCCTCGCTGGATCTCGGTCTCGACGAAGGCGCCGCGGTTCGTGCTTCTCGAAGACGCAGTCCGCCAGAACGTGGGGGACCTCTTCGAGGGGCACACGCTGCTCGAGGCGGTGGCCTTCCGCGTGACGCGCGACGCCGACTTCGCGCCCGAGGATCAGGACTCGGAGGACCTCATGGGCGCCGTGGAGGAGGTGCTCCGGAGCCGCGTGCACGGGGATCCGGTGCGTCTCGAGATCGAGGACTCCGCGAGCGCGCCGCTCGTGGAGGAGCTGATGCGGGCGCTCGAGCTGGAGGAGAGCGCCGTGTGCCGGCTCCCGCGCCCGCTCGACCTGCGCTTCCTGATGGATTTCGCGCGGCTTCCATCGCTCCCCGCGCCGAGGGCGGTGCCGTGGCCCCCGCAGCCGCAGCCGGGCATTCCGCCCGGAGAAGGGCTCTGGGGCGCCGTCGCGCAGAGGGACATCCTCCTCTTCCATCCGTACGAGAGCTACGAGCCGGTCCTCCGCATCCTCAGGCTCGCGGCCGAGGATCCGCAGGTGCTGGCGATCAAGCAGACGCTCTATCGCACGTCCTCGAGCAGCGAGGTCGTGCGCTCGCTCGAGCGCGCTGCGGAGAACGGCAAGCAGGTCACGGTCCTGATCGAGCTGCAGGCCCGCTTCGACGAGGAGCGAAACGTGAACTGGGCGCAGCGGCTCGAGGACGCCGGCGCGCAGGTTCTGTACGGGCTGGCGGGCCTCAAGACGCACGCGAAGGCGCTCCTCATCGTGCGCCGCGGGCCGGAGGGGATCGAGCGCTACGCCCACGTGGGGACCGGCAACTACAACGAGCGGACCGCGCTCGACTACTCGGACCTGAGCCTCCTCACGTCGGACGAGGATCTCTGTGCCGATCTCACGTCCTTCTTCAACGTGGTGACGGGCTACAGCGAGCCTCTGCCGTGGCGACGCATCGCGATGGCGCCGCTCGGACTCCGGCAGCGATTCCTGGCGCTCATCCACCGTGAGATGGAGCGCTCGACGGCGGAGGACCCCGGGCGCATTCGCGCCAAGATGAACGCGCTCGTCGACACGCGGCTCATCGACGCGCTCTACGAGGCCTCCGCGGCCGGCGTGGTCATCGATCTGAACGTGCGCGGCTCGTGCCTCCTCAGACCGGGCGTCCCGGGGCTGAGCGAGACCATCCGCGTCGTCTCGGTGGTGGATCGCTTCCTGGAGCACAGCCGGATCTTCGAGTTCGGCAGCGGGGCCGATGCGGAGGTCTTCCTCGGGAGCGCCGACTGGATGCCCCGCAACCTCGACCGGCGAGTGGAGCTGGTCGTTCCCGTCCTGGACCCCCTCCATCGGGCGAGGCTCAGCCGGATTCTCGACACGCTTCTTGCTGACAACGTGAAGGGGCGGGAGCTTCGGGCTGACGGTGTCTTCGTCCGCCGCGAGGGCCGGCGGAAGCCGGTAAGGGCACAGGAGATATTCTCGATGGAGGCGCGGGAACGGGCGCAGCGGCCCCCCGATCCCGAGGAGGGCGCGTTCCGGCCGATTCGGAGGGCGCCGCAGCGCGTGGAACCGCCCACGCTATAGATCGTATTGCAGGGAGGTTGCAGCCATGTCATTCCTGCTCGGATCGGCGCCCGCAAGGCGCTTTTTTGTTTCGATGGGTCTCGCCGCGGCCCTGTCGGGCTGCGCCTCGAGCACGACCCTCGTCAACATGTGGCGGGACCCCGATTACTCGCGTCCCATGCGCAGTGTCCTGGTTCTCGGGATGCAGCGAAATCAGGCCGTCCGGAGAAACTGGGAGGACCAGATGACTGCGGAGCTATCCAGCCGGGGAATCCACGCCACCCCCTCGTATCAGCTGTTTCAAAATGACCTACCGGACACTGGCGTGATCATCACCGGGGTGCGCCGGGAGGGGTTCGATGGGGTCATGATGGTCCGGCCACTGGGGATCGAAACCGAAACCCACTACGTGCCCGGCTATACCCGCACGATCCCCGCGCTCGGCTACGATCCCTGGTACGGCGTCTATTACAACAGTTACCGCCATATTTACGAGCCAGGGTATGT
>JAEHDN010000178.1 GCA_016880395.1 Candidatus Eiseniibacteriota bacterium | reverse complement strand
TTGGACCGAAAGGAGGACACCCGCATTTGAAGCACCGCGGATCGGTCAAGTGGTTCAGTGAAGCCAAGGGATATGGATTCATCCGTGAGGATTCAGGAGAGGAGTTCTTCGTACACCACTCCGCGATTCTGGCGGACGGATTCCGAACGTTGAGTGAAGGCCAATTGGTCGAGTTCGATCCCACGGAGGGCCAGAGGGGAAAGCAGGCCGCCAACGTCGTCAAGATCGACGCCTGACGCGCCGTAGTCATCGCCGCATCTGCGAGCCCCGACGGGATCTCCCGCCGGGGCTCGTATTTCGCCCCGATCTTTCGCCCCGATGAGGTAGAGTTACCACCGTTTTCGGTGGCCGTCATCCAGGAGGACACGTCTCGCATGCGCCAGCCGTTCCGTTTCGCCCCGCTCCTTCTCATCGCTCTCGTGGTCGGGGCGCTCCCGGCCTTCGCCGCACCCACCCCCGTCCGAACCCTGGCCAACAAGAGCACCCTCGTCGTTCGCGAGAACCGCACCCGGCCGATGGTCTCGATCCAGGCCTGGATCAAGAGTGGTTCCCGTGACGAATCACGAACCGAGCGCGGAGCGGCCACCGTCCTCCAGAGGCTGATACTCCGCGCGACGCGGAAGCGGCCGGCCGAAGAGATCCAGAAGGAAGTCGCGCTCTACGGTGGAACGTTCGGGAGCGAGGTCGGCTACGACTACTCGATGATCCAGATCACTCTCCCGGCGCGCTACTTCAAGGCGGGGGCCGATCTCCTCGGCGAGATCGTGACGCAGCCCAAGCTGGACACGCACGACCTGGCACCGGCGGTCAACGGCGCCCGCGACCGGTCCAGGATCGCTCTGGCGCAGACCGAGGCGGCCGCCAACAGTCCGGTGCGGGAGGCCTTGTGGAGCGGGTCCCCGATGGCCGCGCCCGTCATCGTGCCTGAGATGGAAATGGGCGGGATCACGATGCCGCTGGTTGTGCGCTACTACAAGACGCACTACGTCTCCGAGAACCTCCTGCTCGTCGTTGTGGGCGACGTCGATCCCAGCGAGGTGCCGGGGCAGATCGAGACCGCGTTCGCGTCCATGCCGCAGGGCAAGGCCCCGTCCCATCCCAAGACGCAGTCGAAGGGACTTCCCACCACCAAGATCTCCTTCGAGCAGGCCCCCCCCGAAGCGGCCGGGTCCGCCATCGCCGTGGGGTTCCGCGCACCGGCGTGGGGAAGCGCCGACGCGCTCGCGCTCGACGTGTTCTTGGCCGCGCTCGTCGAAGGGGCGCAGTCGCGCTTCAGGACGCACCCGGTCGAGGGAAGCGACGCCTTCATCAACCTCACAGCGCAGCCCTCGTTCGAGGTGGACGGCGGCATGTTCGCCCTCTCGGGTCGCGTCGATCCGGCGCGCGTCAAGGATGCGGAGGGTGCCCTCATCTCGTTCCTGGCCCAGGTACGTACGGCGCCGATGTCGCAGCGGGAGCTGGACGACGCGATGGCCGTCGTCGTCAGCCGCGAGGGCTTCCTGGGCTCGGACATGACCGGCCTCGCGCGCGCGACGGCCCTGGCCGTGCTCCGTGGCAAGCCAGGATCCGACGAGGTGTATTTCGACCGCCTGCGCGCTCTTCGCCCCGAGGACCTCGCGGGCGTCGCCGCGCAGTATCTCGATCTCGACCACGCCGCCATCGTCGAGATGATGCCGAGCACCACAGCGGACAGTCTTGGCGCCCGCGAGGGCTTCGAGGGCAGGATCAAGGAGAAGATCGGGATCAGCCAGGCGGCGTACGGCAAGGGGCCCAAGGTCACGCAGAGCACGGAGCAGCAGCGCCGCCAGCGGATCGACGCCCCGCTCGCGAAGATCCCGACCGGTCCGGCCGATCTCGGACGCGGCCGCGTCGAGCGCACGACGCTCGGGGGCGGACTCCGGCTCCTGACCAGCCAGGATCGCAGCGTGCCGGTCGTGACCGTGGCGATCTACCTCGCCGGCGGGGTGCGCTACGAGAGCGACAAGAACAACGGCGTGACATCCCTGCTGCGAGAGACGCTTCTCACGAGCGCCGATCGCAAGGCATCGGCCGCGTACCGCCATTCGCTCGGGGATTTGGGCCGGTTCCAGTCGTATCAGGACAAGGACATGTGGGGCATCTCCCTTTCGGTGCCCACGAGCGGGTGGAAGGACGCGGTCGGGCGGCTGGGCGCGATGTTCGCGCATCCCGATCTCGACAGCGTCACCGTGGACGCGACGCGGCTCTACGTTCTGGATGCGCTCACCACGTGGGCCGACAATGAGGCCGCGCAGCGCTCGTGGGCGATCTTCCCGACCAAGTATCGGGTCAGCGGCTACCGCCTCCCGGCCCTCGGGACACGGCTCAACCTGCTCGGGATGCCGCATGACACGATCGAGAACTGGTACCGGACCTTCGTCGTGCGCGGGAACCTGGTGGTCGCCGTCTTCGGCGACATCGTCCCCTCCGAGGTGGGGCCGGTCGTGGACGAGGCTTTTCGGGACATTTCGAGCCAACCGTTCCAGCCGCCTGCCGCGCCCAGGGAGCCTCCCTTCGAGGGCTTCCGGGAGAAGTGGGAGCTGGGCGCGGGAAGCGACGTGACGGTGAATCTCGCGTTCAACGGGCCCCCGGCGCGCAGCCGCGACGTTCCGGTACTCTACGTCGTCAACTCTCTCCTGGGCGGACCGCGGGGGTGGTTCGAGCAATTCATGAATTCCAACACGGCAACGTTCAAGAGCTCCTCCTCCACGGTCTCGCAGGCCATCGACGAATCGCCGCTCATCGCATCCGTGACCATCGCCGGGCCGATGATCGAGGAGGATGGCGTGAAGCTCCTCTTCCGTCAGTTCAAGAAGGTGGCCTTCTATCCGATGATCGGCGAGGAGGCCGACACGCTCCGCTTCGCGAAGGTGCACGCCGCGGGGACCTACCTCAGCCTCCTGGGCTCCAACACGTCCCGCGCGTTTCAGTGGGGTCGAGCCGAAGTGTTCGGCCTGGGGACGGAGTACCCGCTTACCCTGCCGGTTCGCATCGACGCGGTCACGGCCGAGGACCTACAGCGCATCGGGGTGACCTACTTCGAAAAGGACCAGTTCAACCGGCAGCCCTACACGATCACGGAAACAAGACCCGGCGGCTGGTAGCGTGCCGAGCCGTGAGCCGGAGCCTCGGGTGCCCGGCGGCCGCGAGCCGGTTACGGTGATCGCGACCGTACGGGACGAAGCGGGCTCCATCGACCGGCTCCTCGACTCGCTCCTCTCGGGATCGCGCGCGCCCGACGACGTGGTGATCGCCGACGGCGGCTCCACCGACGGGACACTCGAGCGCCTGCGCGCCCGCGCCGGCTCCGAGGCGCGCGTCCGGGTGCTGGTGGCGCCCGGGAATCGAAGCGTGGGGCGGAACGCCGCCGTGCGCGCCGCGCGTTTCGGCGTGATTGCATGCACCGACGCCGGTGTCGACGTCGACCGCGAGTGGCTCGACCGGATCACGCGACCCTTCGACGACGATCCCGCCGTGGACGTGGTCGCCGGCTTCTACCGCCCGCAGGGCGAGACCTGGTTCGAGCGGGCCGCCGGCGTGGTCTCCGCGCCACGCCTCGAGGAGGTCGATCTCGAGCGCTTCCTGCCATCCACGCGATCCGTGGCGTTCCGACGAGCTGCCTTCGAGCGGATCGGCGGCTTCGACGAGGCTCTTTGGCACAACGAGGACACGCCGTTCGCGCTGGCCCTCAAGGAGGCGGGTTGCCTCTTCGCATTCGCGCCCGATGCCGTGGTCCGGTGGCGTCCGCGGGGGAACCTGCGTGCGTTCGTCCACCAGCATCGCCGGTTCGGGATCGGGGACGGGGAGTCGCGCGTTCAGGGCTGGTTCTACGCGACGATTGCGGCGAAATACGCCATGGCGCTCCTGCTCTTCGTGGCCGGGTTCTGGGTGAGGGCGGCGTGGTGGGCGCTGGGTCTCGGCGTGGCTCTCTTCGCGGCGACGCAGGGCAGGCGGGGCGCGGGCCGGCTCTCCGTCACCGAAGCCCTGGTCGGGGTGCCGACGCTCAAGATGGCATACGATCTTGCGTACCTGTCCGGCTATCTGAAGGGTAGGCTGGGCCCGCCGGCCGCGGCACGTGCCGCGCCGGGACGCTCGTAGAGGAGGGTGGGATGGCCGATGAGACGCGCAAGGTGTTCCGGCGGTCGCAGGACCGGATGATCGCCGGCGTGTGCGGCGGGATCGCCGAGTACTTCGGCTGGCCCGCCGGACGGGTGAGAGTCGCCTATGTGATCCTCTCGATCCTGAGCATCGCGTTCCCGGGGACGCTCGTGTACCTGCTCCTGTGGCTGGTCATGCCCGGGCCGGATTCGAGGTAGGGGAAGAGATGCCTCGCGCCAAGAAGGCCCCGGTGTTCTGCGTCTTCTGCGAGATCGCTGCCGGCCGGATCCCCTCCCACAAGGTATGGGAGAACCGCGAGTTCGTCGCCTTCCTCGACATCAGGCCCGTCCGCCCCGGCCACCTGCTGCTCGTCCCCAAGAAGCACTACGAGTCGGTGTTCGTGCTGCCGGGCGCCCTCTATGCCCGGACGTTTCTCGCCGCCCGTGCTCTCGCATCGCGGATGGAGCGTCACTTTCGCGTCCCTCGCGTGGGCCTCGTCGTGGAGGGATTCGGCGTCCCCCACGCGCACGTCCATCTCGTCCCGATCTCGCGCGAAGGACAGCTGAATCCATCATTGGCGAAGGAATCGAGTCCTGTGGCCCTGCGACGGACCCGGGCTGGATTGGGGCGGGCCCTGGCCGGCAAGGCGTAGCGAGCCGCCTACGCCCCTGCCGCGACCTCTTCCTCGGGCTCGTCGGAGGTCTCCTCCGGCCGCGGATTGAAGATGGCGGCGAGCTCGCTCCGAAGCTGGCCCTCGTCGAGGTTCCACTTCAGCTCGCCCTTGTAGGCGATCGAGATCGCGCCGGTCTCCTCGCTCACCACGAAGACGCAGGCATCCGTCTCCTCGGCCAGCCCCAGCGCGGCCCTGTGCCTCGTGCCGAGCAGCGGCGACAGCCCGGCCGTGGGGCTCAGCGGCAGGATGCATCCCGCAGCCGCGATCTGATCCCCCCGGATCACCACCGCTCCGTCGTGGAGCGGCGAGTGAGGGGTGAAGATCGTCTCGAGGAGCTCCTTCGTCACCGTGGCGTCGAGCTTCGTCCCAGTCTCGATGTAGTCGCGGAGCCCCATGTCCCGCTCCACCACGATCAGGGCGCCGCGCCGCTCGCGGCTCATCTCCTCGACCGCTCCCAGGATCTCCTTCAGCATGCCCCCCTCGCCGACCCGGATGAGGGCTCGAAGCAGCCGGTTCTGGCCGATGTGGGTCAGCACCGCGCGCAGCTCGGGCTGAAAGAGGATCACGAACAGGATCACCCAGACGGTCTTCAGGCTGGCGATGATCCAGTTGAGCGCGTTCAGCCGGAACCACTGCGCGACGATGGACGCGATCACGATGAAGACGAGTCCGACGAACATCTGGGCCGCGCGCGTCCCCTTGATCATCGCGAAGAGCCTGTAGAACAGGAACGCCACGACCAGGATGTCGATCAAGTCGACGAGGAACTGGGGGCGGATCTCGATCAAGCGCGCATCTCCTTCGGGGCACTCGCCTCGGGGGCCGTCTCGAGCGCCGGGGCGCCGTCGCCGAGCAGCGCCTCGGCCAGCGTCAACGCGTCCCGGGTCGCCTTCACGTCGTGGGTGCGAAAGATCCTCGCCCCCAGGCCGTAGGCCGCGGCTGTCGCGCCGAGGCCGGCGGCGAGCCGTGCGTCCACGGGCTCCCCGGTCAGCGCACCGAGGAACGACTTCCGCGACACTCCGATGTACAGGGGTCGGCCCAGATCGGTCAAGCGCGGAAGGCCGCGGAGCACCTCGATGCTCTGTGCCGGCCGCTTCGAGAAGCCGATGCCGGGGTCCACCGCGATCGCCTCGTCCCGCACGCCCCGCATCAGCGCCTCTCGCATCGAGGCGTAGAGCGACCAACGGACCTCACCCACGACATCCTCGTACTCCGATCTCGCGTGAAAGCCACGCGGGCCGCCCCGGGAGTGCATCAGCACGAGCCCCGCGCCGCTCGAGGCCGCGATCTCGGCCATGGGCGCTCCGTCGTGGAGGAGGCCGGTGACGTCGTTGATCATCGCCACTCCCTCGTCCAGCGCCCGGCGCGCCACCTCGGCTCGATACGTGTCGACCGACAGGGGAATCTCGGGGAATCGACGCACGAGGGCCGCCAGCACCGGCCCGATCCGCGCCCATTCCTCCTCGGCCCCCACCGGCTCACCGGCGCCCGGCCGGGTGCTCTGGCCCCCCACGTCCAAGGCGTCGGCTCCGTCCTCCACCATCCGCTCCGAGTGTGCGATCGCCGCGTCGACACCAAAGAAGCGACCCCCGTCCGAGAAGGAATCGGGGGTCACGTTGAGGATGCCCACCACGCGGGGCATGCGGACCAGGTCCCACCGGCCGAGCCGGTGGGCGAACATCAGCGGGGCACGCGCCACCACAGAGCGCCTCGCGACTTCGGTCGTGAAGGCCACGGCGTCACGCGAGCCCCGGGCTCTCGGTGGGATGCACGCGGGGCTGGGCCTTCGGAGGCTTCGGCTCCTCGGGAACCGCCGCCGGAGCGGGAGTGGGACGATCGCCGCCGCGATCGCGCACGATCGGCTCCAGCTTCTCGCCACGGAGCACCTTCTCGACTTCCTCGCCGTCCAGGACCTCCCGTTCGAGCAGCGCCAGGGCCAGGAGGTGGAGCTTGTCGGTGTTGTCGGTCAGGAGTTGGCGCGCCCGGTTGGACGCCCCCTCGACCAGCCCGCGCACCTCCTCGTCGATCGCGATGGCGGTCTTCTCGCTGTAGTCGCGGTGCTGGGAGATCTCCTTGCCCAGGAAGATGTACTCCTCCTTGCTGCCGAACGTGAGCGGGCCGAGCCGCTCGCTCATGCCCCACTCGCAGACCATGCGCCGGGCGATGTTCGTGGCGCGCCGGATGTCGTCCGAGGCGCCGGTCGTGAGCTGGTTCAGCACGATCTGCTCCGCCGCGCGACCGCCCATGAGATGGGTGAGGATCTGGATCCAGTAGTCGCGCGAGAACGAGTGCCGCTCGTCCGTGGGCAGGTACGCCGTGAGGCCGAGCGCCCGCCCGCGCGGAATGATCGTGACCTTGTGCACCTTGTCGCTGCCGGGCTGGAGCCACGCCACCAGGGCGTGTCCCGCCTCGTGATACGAGGTGCTGCGCTTCTCGGCGTCGGAGATGACGAGGCTCCGGCGCTCGGTGCCCATCATCACCTTGTCCTTGGCGTCCTCGAAGTCGAGCGAGTTGACGCGCTTGTGATTCCGCCGCGCCGCGAGGAGCGCGGCCTCGTTCACGAGGTTCGCGAGATCGGCACCCACCATACCGGGCGTGCCGCGCGCGATCGTGTTCAGGTTCACCTCGTCCCCGACCGGGATGTTCCGGGTGTGGACGCGGAGGATCCCCTCGCGCCCGCGGACGTCCGGCACGTCGACGACGATCTGCCGGTCGAAGCGCCCCGGCCGGAGCAGCGCCGGGTCGAGCACGTCCGGACGGTTCGTGGCGGCGATCAGGATCACGCCGTCGTTCGACTCGAAGCCGTCCATTTCGACGAGGAGCTGGTTCAGCGTCTGCTCGCGCTCATCATGACCGCCGCCCAGGCCGGCGCCGCGGTGGCGTCCGACGGCGTCGATCTCGTCGATGAAGATGATGCAGGGGGCGTTCCGCTTCCCCTGCTCGAAGAGATCCCGGACGCGCGAGGCGCCCACGCCGACGAACATCTCGACGAAGTCGGATCCCGACAGTGAGAAGAACGGCACGCCGGCCTCGCCGGCCACAGCCTTCGCGAGCAGCGTCTTGCCCGTGCCCGGAGGGCCGAGCAAGAGCGCGCCCTTCGGGATGCGCCCGCCGAGTCGCTGGAACTTCTTCGGATCGCGCAGGAACTCGATGATCTCTTCCAGCTCCTGCTTCGCCTCATCCGCGCCGGCCACGTCCTTGAACGTGACCTTGGGGCTCGACTCGAGCGCGACCTTGGGGCGGCTCTTACCGAACTTCATGGCGCTCGCGCCGCCCGATTGGATCTGGCGGATCATCACCATCCAGAGGACGAGGAGCGCGATGAACGGGATGTATCCGAGCGCGATGCTCCACCAGTTCATGCCCGGCGGCTTGGAGTTGACGACCGCGTTCGGATCCTTCGCGAGGATCGCGCGACCGATGTCCTTGTCCTCGGCCGGGAGGTAGACCTTGAAGTAGACGTACGAGACCGGGCGGCCTTCGTCGTGCGTGAGCGCGCTCGCCTTCAGCTCGCCCACGACCTCCCGCTCGATGATGGTCGTCGACTTGATGTTCGCCTGGTCGATCTGCTGGAGGAATTCGGAGTAGGGGATCTCGTGCGTCTTCGCGCGCATCTCGCCGTAGATCTGGACGAAGACGAGCACGGCCAGCACGAGGATCACCCAGAGCAGAGCGGTGCGAAGTGGCCTGGCCGGCCCGAACGGCGTGGGCTTGCGCTGGGGCGGGCGAGGCGGGGGCGGCGCCGGCCGGCGCGGAGCGCGGCCGTTCGATGGC
>JAEHDN010000002.1 GCA_016880395.1 Candidatus Eiseniibacteriota bacterium | reverse complement strand
GACCGCCGCGACCGTGCAATCGGATTTCGAGCGTCATGTTTCGTCCCGTGGCCTGGGCCGTCCCGCGCGTCGGGCCGGGCGGCCGGTGAAATGGACCGGGCAACCAAGACGGAACGAATTCGCAGGGAACGTGCCAGGGCTCCGGGGTCTTCGATGGGCGGAGGAAGTCTTTACTGGGAAATAGCTTGAGGCTCCTCGGCTTCGAGCGCCTGGGGCACCTCCGCCACGCGCCTACTGACGCACCGTCAGGTGGGCTGACAGGGTGTCGTGGCGCGAAGGTCCCAGGGCCATCGAGGGCGTGGATCTCGTCGAGGCGTGGGCGTTCAGGGTACCGAGTGACATGCGCTGGCCCACGGCGAGTGGTTCGGGTAGCGTGGGCCGGTGGCCGAGACCAGAGCCCCCCGGTTTCTGAACGAGGCCGACGCACCCTCGCGCCCCCACTTCGTCATCCTCGCCATGTCGTGGGCGGGATGGCTGTTCGACTTCTACGACCTCATGCTGCTCTCGTTCCTGCTCCTCCCGATCCGAAAGACACTCGGGCTCTCGGATGTGTCGCTCTCCCTCCTCCTCGGCGCCGCGCTGGCCGCGACCGCGGCGGGCGGGATCCTCTTCGGCTGGGTCGCGGACCGGTTCGGCCGGAAGCGAGTGCTCTCCTGGACGATTCTCATTTACTCGCTCGGCACGTTCCTCTGTGGCACCGCCCAGAACTTTGGCGCGCTTCTCGTCTTTCGCATCGTGACCGGGCTCGGTGTGGGCGGGGAGTGGGCCACCGGGCAGACCCTCGTGGGCGAGACTTTCCCCGCGAGGGTGCGGGCGCGCTACGCCGCGGTGATGCAGTCCGGAGCGCCACTCGGCATCGCGCTCGCGTCGCTCGTCGGTGCGTTCGCGGCCCCGGCGTTCACTTCGGCGTTCGGGCCGGACTGGGGATGGCGTGCGTGCTTCTTCGTGTCGGTGCTGCCCGCGCTCCTCGTGGTCCTGATTCGGCGTCACATGCCGGAGTCGGATGTTTGGCTCGCGCGCCGCGCCGGCGCGCTTACCTCGGAACGCGAGGGGTTCGGCGCGATCGTCGCCTCCCGCGAGCTCCTCAAGATGTTCCTGCTCGGCCTCGTGCTCGCCCTGACCGGCATGTCGGCCTACTGGTTCACGTACTCGTGGCTTCCCAAGTATCTCTACGATCAGCTCGGATTCTCCATGGCGCGCTCGGGAATCTGGATGCTCGCGACGCAGGCAGGCGGGCTCCTCGGCTATCTATCGTTCGGCGTCGTCGCCGACGCACGCGGGCGTCGCGTCGCGTACTCCATCTATTCCTTTGTCTGGGCCGCCGGCCTCCTGGCCGTCACTTGGTTCTGGAGCGCGATCGCGTCGTGGCCGTGGCTCACACTCGCGTTCATGTTCCTGGTGGGATTCGGCACCGGGAACTTCTCGGGTTACGGTCCCATCTTCACCGAGATCTTCCCGACCCGCGTGCGGAACACCGCCATGGGCGCCGCGTTCAACCTCGCGCGCGGCGCCCAGTTCTTCACGCCGCTCGCGATCACCGCGGTGGCGTCGCGCCACGGGCTCGCGGGCGGCATCTCGCTCGCCGCGGTGTTCGCGATCGCGACCGGCCTGTGGGTGTGGCTCCTTCCCGAGACGCGCGGAACGGTCGTGCGGCCCGCGGAGCTGGTCCGGGGATGACACCTCAGGAACCATCCGTGGTAGCTGGATGCGTGTTTTGTGAGTACAACGACCCGAAAGCCGTGGTTTACGACGATGAGCGCTACTTTGCGATCATCGACCCGGAGCCGATCAATCCCCACCACGTCCTGGTCATTCCCAAGGAACACTACGAGGATTTCATTCAGCTGCCTCAAGATCTTCTCGCTCACCTCTTCCAAGTTGTGCAGCGTCTCTCACGAGCGGTGCGCACCGTTTCGAAGCCTCTTGCGATCATGCATCTGACCGATGATGACGTTGCCCGAATGGGCTACAACCTCGTGGCCCCGCCCGGCTCGCCCGCATCGCGCGCGAAAATCAATCTCCCGCCCGGGCGCGCGCCCGGTTACTATCCGCCCCCGTGACCTCGCAGCGAGCGCTCCAGCCCCAGGACCAGATCTCCCACTATCGCATCGTCGGCCCCCTGGGAGCCGGCGGCATGGGCGAGGTCTATCTCGCCCAGGACCAGACCCTGGAGCGCAACGTCGCGCTCAAGATCCTCCCGCCCGAGCTGGTCCGGAGCGAGGAGCGCGTCCGGCGCTTCGTGCGCGAGGCCAAGTCGGCCTCGTCGCTCAACCATCCGAACATCGTCACGATCTACGAGATCGGCCAGGACGAGGTGCGGGGCACCGAAGGCGCCGGCCCTCCCCCGTCCGCCGTCCACTTCATCTCGATGGAGCTGGTGAGCGGGGAGACCCTCTCGACCAAGATCCACCAGGACAAGACCGACCTCCGCACGCTGCTCGGCTATCTGGCCCAGGCGGCCGAGGGGCTTGCGAAGGCGCACGCGGCGGGGATCGTTCACCGCGATCTCAAGCCGGGCAACATCATGGTCTCGAAGGACGGCTTCGCGAAGGTGCTGGACTTCGGCCTGGCCAAGCTCACGGAGAAGGGCGAGGCCGACGCCGACGTCACCGTGGGCCCGACCGAGGCGGGGGACGGCACGAGCGCGGGCGTGATCCTCGGGACGGTCGGCTACATGGCGCCCGAGCAGGTGCGTGGCGCCTCGGTGGATCACCGGGCGGACATCTTCTCCTTCGGATGCATCCTCTACGAGGCGGTGACGCGGAAGCGG
This sequence comes from Candidatus Eiseniibacteriota bacterium, assembly GCA_016880395.1. Lineage (GTDB taxonomy): Bacteria > Eisenbacteria > RBG-16-71-46 > SZUA-252 > SZUA-252 > WS-9. The sequence goes on along the minus strand of JAEHDN010000002.1, from coordinate 6,454 downwards.
CCGTTCGTGGCCGAGTCCGGCGTCGAGACGATGCACAAGATCCTCCACGAGAAGCCCGTGGACGTGGCCGAGCTGAATCCGGAAGCGCCCGGCGAGCTGAGGCGCCTGATCCGGCGCTGTCTCGCCAAGAACCCCGATCAGAGGCTCCAGTCCGCGAAGGACCTTGCCATCGAGCTGCGCGAGATCGTCGACGAGTACGAGACGCTGTCTCCGTCGGGAAGCTCGCCCAGCTCGGGGAGCGGCTCTGCGGTTCTCGGCGGCCCATCGGCCGCGGGGCGAAAGCGTATCGCTCCGGCCGTCCTGATCGCGGGCGCGGTGGTGGTCGCGGGCGCCGCGATCGCGGGCGTGCTCCTCCTTCGGCACACGGCTGGAACCGCGGAGTCCGGTGCTGCTCCGATCCGAATCAGCACGATCACGAGCCGGGGCGCCATCAACGGCGCGGCGATCTCCCCCGATGGGCGCTACATCGCGTACTCGATGTTTCTGGACGGAGTCCGGACGCTCTGGGTGCGCCAGGTCGCGACCGGAAGCGACGTGCAGATCCTGCCGGCGCAGCCGATCTCGCCGACGGGACTCGTCTTCGCCCCCGGCGGCGACTATCTCTACTACCAGAGCGCCGACCCGGATCGGGACGGCTACACCGCGATCTTCGAGATCCCGACGCTCGGCGGCAGCCCGCGGAAGCGGGCGTACGACGTGGACTCGCGGGTCACCTTCTCACCGGACGGGAAGCAACTTGCCTTCCGGAGGGGAGAGCCCCATCTGAACCGGATGTCCCTCGTCGTGCGCGACCTCGACAGCGGCAAGGAGCGGAACCTCGCCACCGTGTCGCCGCCGGTCGATTTCGGACAGCCCGCCTGGTCCCCCGACGGGAAGCGGATCGCCATCGTCGAGACGCGGGGCGGGAAGGGCCTCGCAGCCACCATCGCCTGCTATCGGGTGACGGATGGCCGGCGAGAGCCCATCGAGAAGGCTGCCTTCGTGGACATAAGCGACATCTCCTGGCTTCCGAACGGACGCGGGCTGGTCGCGTCCGGGTTCGACGCGGCGACGATGACCTTCTCCCAGCTCTGGACGATCGGCTACCCCGACGGCCGGGTCGAACACATCACGAGCGACGCGAGCGGCTATTCCGGTCTCAGCCTGTCGGGGGACGGTTCCGCAATCGCGGCGGTGCGATTCCGGGAGCAGCCGGATCTCTGGATGACCACCCCGTCCGGCGTGCGCGACATCCGCCAGATCACCTTCGGATCAGCCGAGGAAGGGGCCGTCCACAGATTCGACGAGGGCCCCGACAGCACGCTCCTCTACCAAACGGTGAAGGACGGAACGGCCCAGATCGTCGCGGCGCCGCTCGCAGGAGGGACAGAGCACTCGCTGACCGAGGGGCAGAAGGTCGCGACCGCGCCGTTCTTCCGCCCTGGGTCCGGCATCGTCTACGTCCGGACGGGGGCCGATCTGACGCCCCACATCTGGCGCATGGACGCGAACGGCGAGAATGCCAAGGCGCTGACGACGGGTGAAGGAGAGGTGGTGGCCGACGTGTCCCGTGACGGCGGCACGATCCTTTTCTACCGCAACGACAATCGCGACGTGCTCTGGAGCATGCCGGCGGCGGGGGGCCCCCCGGTCCGGCTGGCGGCCAGCTCCAATCAGTCGGCCGACTTCTCTCCCGATGGCAACCGCATCTTCCACACCGCGGTGCAAGAGGTCCAGGGCCAGGGGGCGTTCACTCCCGAGATCATTCCCGTCCGAGGTGGACCTGGGATCAGGGTGCCGGTTCCCCCGCGCGCCGTCGATACCCGCTGGGGTCCGGACGGAAACAGCGTCACCTACACTCACGCCTCCAATCAGCAGCGGAACGTCTACAGGCTCCCTCTGGACGGTGGTCCGGCACGCGAGATCACGCACTTCACCGAGGGACGGATCACGCTGCACCGCTGGTCTCCGGACGGCAAGCGGCTCGTGGTGCGGCGAAAGATCGGAAACGCCGACAATCTCTGGGTCGTGGGCGCGGAGGGCGAGAATCCGACGCCCGTCACCGATTTCGAGGCGGGCTCCATCCCCTACGTGAAGTGGTCGCGGGATGGGAGCCGCATCTTCTTCACGTACGGCGTGTCCAGCCAGAACGTCGTTTTGATCCGAAACTTCAGCCCGAAGGGCTGATCTCAGCGCGAGGCGGCTGCCCGCGCTCCTCCGCCCGCTTGGCCGAGCGCCCTGAGAATCGGGGGATCCCTCCCGTAGATGTCCCGAGCGAATCCCACACGCCGCCCCTCCCCCGAGGGGAACGCCGTCCAGTAGAGGAGCAGCACGGGAAGCGGGCGGCGCAGGTTCACCGTGACCGTCTTCCCACCGTCGATCGTGCGCCCGATCGCGGCCGCGCTCCACTTGGGGTCTTTGAGCACCCGCTCGGCCAGCTCGAGTGGACGCTCCACGCGGATGCATCCGGAGCTGAACGCGCGGGACGGCGACTCGAAGAGGTCGCGCGACGGTGTGTCGTGGAGGTAGACCGAGTACCGGTTGGGGAACATGAATTTCACGCGGCCGAGCGCGTTGTCCGGTCCGGCGTCCTGGCGGAAGGTGTAGGGGCAGCTGGCTGCGCGCACCTGGGACCACCGCACCGACCCCGGGCTCACCACGCGCCCCTGCCGATCGATGATCTTCAGCCGCTTGCGCTTCAGGACACCAAGGTCGCCGCGCTGCAGCGAGGGCAGGATATCCTTCGCCAGGATTCCGGGGGGCACCGTCCAGGTCGGATTGAATACGACGTAGCGCATGTCGTCCCGGAAGATCGGCGTCTGTCTCGCCTCCTTGCCTACCTGGCAGCGGGCCGACCACACGGCCTGACCCTTCGCGACCAGGTAGGTCTTGAACGCCGCGACGTTGACGATGACGAAGCTGTCCGGCAGGTCGTGGAGGATCCAGCGGGCGCGCTCGAGATTGACGCGGATCTGATCGACGCGGGCCCGGATCGGGACGTTCATCGCGGCCACGGTTCCGGCGCCCAGGGTCCCGTCGTCCGCGAGCAGGTGCCGCCGCTGGAAGGCCCGCACCGCATCCGCGAGCGCGGTGTCGAAGACCCGCGACGTGTCGCTCGCGCCCGAGCGCCGGGCCGGCGGTAGATCCCCGGTTGCCGCCAGCCTGGCCCGCACGATGGGAACGCGAGCATCCCGCATTCCGGGCTTGAGCGCGGGCCCTGCGGGGATCGAGGGCCATCCGCCTCTCGCTGCGAGGCTGCGGTAGGACGTCAGCTCGGCGCGAAGAGTCGAGTAGTAGGGATGCCTGGGGCGCAGGTGCTCGAGCCAGGGCCGGATCTGCCCCGAGTCGAGCACGCGCAGCAGCGCGTCGACGGCCTCCTGGCGGTCCAGCGTGCGCGTGAAGTTCCACTTCGAGTCGAGCCGGACCGGATCGACCTTCCCGGCATAGAGGTGGTAGGCGAGGCCGATGAGCGCGTCGGTGGCGACGATGTCGCGATCCGCGATCGCGTCGGGTGAGCGGCCCTCGGCTTTGTCGAGAGCCGCCCGCATCCGGCGGAGGTCGGCGCGGTGGTAGTCGTCCGGAGTGAGGCCGTCCCGGGCCGCATCGTCGATCTCACCGAGGAGAACGTCGAGCCTCGGGGCGTCCCACGCCGGGCGGTAGCCGCGCCGCTCGTAGATCATCGGGACGAGCGATCGTGCCGCGATCGCCGAGGTCCCGACCGTGAGCGTGCCCCCCGAGGAGAGGCGCGCCGCGCTCGTCTCGATCCGATCCTCGACCGGCCCGGCAGATGCGGCCGTGGCAAGGCAGAGCGAGGCTGCCAGTGCCGCGAGCGCGGCGGACATCTTCACGGACGGTCCGCTAGAAGCGCACGCCCACCGCGAAGACGAGAGGATCCTCCCCGTCCACGAACACGTACTTGATCTGGCCATACGGCTTCATGGGTACGGCGCTGAGGCCGGCTCCCACCAGGAGATTCACGACCGTCTCCGTGTTGTTGTCGCCGACCTCCGGATCCACCGTGAGAAAACCAGCGCCTGCGCCCGCGTAGACGCTCGCCACGCCCAGCGGCAGGACCGGCAATGTGAAATCCACGTTGAAGGAATAGGCGTTTCCGCTGCTCACGAAGATGTACTCGCCGTACGCCGTGCCCGAGATGCTGCCGAGGCCCACGCGAACGCCGCCTCCGAGGAAGGCCTCGTCGATGTTGCCGGAGTAGTAGCCGCCCATCGCCGTGAACCCGATGGGTCCGCTCAACGCATATGCCTCGCGCGCGGTCACGGCCATGGTGAGCGCGGCGACCGCCACCACCAGGAGAGCGGCGAAGCGAACTCGGGTGCTGCTGAAGCGTGGACGCATGGCTTGATCCTCCGTGGAAATGTGAGCCGCTTCGTGGCGCGAACCGGCATGCCCTCGAGGCCGCATCCTATCATGGCCACCGGCACGCGCCATGCTTCCTCTATCACGTGGGTGTGGATGATCCGTCTGGTCCCGATCCGCAATGGGGATAGGCGGATCCGGACCCGCGCGTTTGTAGAAACCGGGTCCGTCGAGAAGGGGTGTGAATACAACTTCGATCGGGCGGCTACGGGCCGCCCAGGAGGGGGTGTTTCCCTATGATACGAGCGACTCGATGGATTTACGGGCTCCTGCTCGTGGCGGCCCTTACGTGGATCCCCGCAGCGAGCGCCGAGGCTCAGTCGCGATATTGGCGCTCGGGCTTCGTGTTCAGTTACGAGCCGAGGATGAACTACATCCCCAACACCAGCGTCTACTACGACCGCCGGGCCTCCGGCTATGACATGTACCGCTACGGAAACCGATGGTACCTGGTGGACCAGGGGTACTGGTACACCGCGAACGACTGGCGCGGACCGTTCATCTCGGTCAGCTACGACAGGTTGCCGGACGAGGTCGCGACCCTGCCCGATTCCTACCGGCACTACTGGAACTCGTCCGTTGGCGTGATCCGGACCGACATGCCGGAGGGATCGTGGGTGTCGCCGCGCAACTTCGTCAAGAAGCCGAAGATGTACAACGTGGGGCGTGGCGTCCAGTACGCGAGGAACAGCGACGACTTCGACCTCTACCGCTTCCGCAGCACATGGTATTTGGTCGAGGACGGCCAATGGTTCAAGTCGGACTCCTGGCGCGGTCCCTTCTTCTCGACCCGCGCGACGGGGGCGCCTCACGAGATCCTGACCGTCTCCACCGCCTACCGGCGCCACTGGATGACGGACACTCGTTACGGCTATGGTCGCAACGATTACGACCGGGACGATGCCTATCACAGCTCGAACCGCTCCTACGATCGGTTCTGGCACTCCGGGACCACGTTCGACGTCCAGCCCGACATGCGCATCATCCCGAGCACGAACGTCTACTACGTGCGGGACGCGTCCGGGTACGAGATGTACCGCTACGGCAACACCTGGTACCTCATGGACGACGGCCAGTGGTACAGCGCGAACACGTGGCGCGGCCCCTTCGTCATCGTAACGGTGAACGGTGTGCCGCGCGAGATCACGACTATCCCATACGCGTACCGCCACTACTGGACGCGCACGGAGGATTGATCGGGAACGACAAGGCTGTATGCTCGCGGAGCGTACGGGCCCCGCTCGGCCGATGAGGTCGAGCGGGGCTTCGTCGTTCCCAGGTACTACTTTGGGACCCTAGCCGCCGCGCGCGGCTCCTCCTAGGCTCCCCGGGTCTTTCATGGCGTCCGAACGAGCCGTTGTCGACCCATGCGCGGGCCGCCGCAGACGGCCTGGGGGAGACCGAGGTGAATACGTATCCCGATCACCGCACGCTCTACCGTCTTCCATGGAGCCTGCCGGACAATCCGATCGTCTGGCTCGAGCCCACCGACGCCTGCAATCTCTACTGCGAGGGGTGCTATCGAGCCCACGTGACGGGCGGGCACAAGTCGCTGGAGCAGATCGAGGACGAGATCCACACGTTCGCACGATACCGGAACTTCGACGGCGTCTCGATCGCCGGCGGAGACCCGCTGACGCATCCCGACGTGGTCGACATCGTCGCGCGCGTGGCCGCCATGGGATACAAGCCGATCCTCAACACCAATGGCCTCGCCCTCACGGACGATCTCCTTCGCGCCCTGAAGAGCGCGGGGCTCATGGGCTTCACGTTCCACATCGACAGCAAGCAGACTCGGCCCGGGTGGAAGCGTAAGAGCGAGACCGATCTCAACGCGCTCCGCCTCGAGTTCGCGCAGCGCGTCGCTGCCGTGGGCGGCATCTCGTGCGCCTTCAACGCGACGGTCTACGAGGACACCCTCCCGTACGTTCCGGACATCCTGGCGTGGGCGCGGGAGCACATCGACATCGCGCACGTGGTCGTCTTCATCGCGTACCGGCAGGCGTCGGGCGACGTCGGAGACCGGATGGACTTCTACGTCGGCGGCGAGCGGGTGCCGATGGACGACCTGGTGTACAGCCGTCCCACCGAGGGGACG
>JAEHDN010000019.1 GCA_016880395.1 Candidatus Eiseniibacteriota bacterium | reverse complement strand
CGGAGGCAGCGCGCGATCTGGAAGTAGCGGTCGAAGCCCGAGACCATGAGGATCTGCTTGTAGAGCTGCGGCGACTGGGGGAGCGCGTAGAACTTCCCCGGATGGAGCCGGCTCGGCACGACGTAGTCGCGCGCCCCTTCCGGCGTCGGACGCACGAGCATCGGCGTCTCGATCTCGAGGAAGCCCTCGTCCGAGAGGTACTCGCGCACACTTCGCGTCATGCGGTGGCGGAAGATGATGCTGCCCTGGAGCGACTCGCGCCGGAGATCGAGGTACCGGTATCGCAGCCTGAGGTCCTCGGACGCGGTTGCGGTCTCGTCGAGCGGGAACGGAGGCGTGCGGCTCGTGTTGAGAATCGCGAGCCCCTCCGCCTCGAGCTCGATCCCGCCCGTCGCGAGCTCCTTGTTCTCGCTCCCTCGCGGCCGGTTCAGCACCTTCCCCTCGACCAGCACTACGAACTCGCTCCCGATCGCGCGCGCGCGCTCCATCGCCTCGTCCCCCAGGTGCTCGGGGCGGAAGACGACCTGCGTCAGGCCATAGCGATCCCGGAGGTCCAGGAAGAGGACGCCGCCGTGGTCCCGCATGCGGTGCGCCCAGCCCAGTAGCCGCGCCCGCATACCGGCCTGCTCGGGCCGGAGATCGCCGCAGGTGTGGGTGCGCTTGCGTCCTCGTAGCGGCTCGATCATCGTGGGGCGTCCTCCGGAACGGCCGTGGCTTGCTCGACGAGCCAGCTGTGGAGCGCCGGCAGGGACGGCTGCTTCGGCGCGTCGCGCCCGGCCGCGAGATCGCGGACGGAGTAGCCGTCCGGGTCGGGCGGCACGAAGACCGCGAACCGTGCCTCGAGCTTCGAGGCCCACTTCATCTGCGCCGAGGTGCTGCGACCGGCCAGGTCGACCAGCACGCTGAGCCCGGGCGCCCGCACAGGAGCCGGAGCGGGAAGGCCGGGCGCGTCGCCGTACCCCGCGCCTCCGATCCCGCGCAGCTCGCGCGCCACGCGGAGCGCCTCGACCACCGCACCCGGGTCGCGCGCGATCACGCACGCGTCCGGCCGAAGCGCGGAGCCGGTCTCGAGACCGCCGGTCGCGAGGAGGAGCCGCTCCATCCCGATCGAGAAACCGATCGCGGGCGTCTGCGGACCGCCGAAATCACGCACGAGCTGATCGTATCGCCCGCCGCCTCCGACCGCGTTCTGCGCGCCCAGACCCGCGGCGTGCACCTCGAAGACCGTGCGCGTGTAATAGTCGAGGCCGCGCACCAGGCGGGGCGCCGTCTCGTGCACGATCGCCAGCGCGTCGAGCGCGGACTTCACTCCCTCGAAGTGCTCGCGGCAGGGATCGCAGAGCGATTCGAGCACGCTCGGGGCGGACGCGATCGCCGGCTGGCAGGCCGGAACCTTGCAGTCGAGGATGCGGAGCGGATTGGTGCGGAGCCGCTCCTTGCAGTCGCCGCACAGCTCGGCCTCCCGCGACGCGAAGTGCTCGCGGCTCCGCTCGCGGTAGGCCGGACGGCAGACGGCGTCGCCGAGCGAGTTCACGAGCACGCGGACGTCCCGAAGGTGGAGCCCGCTGAGAATGGCCACGAAAAGGTCGATCATCTCCGCGTCCGCGGCCGGCGCGGGCGGCCCGAGGAGCTCCGCGCCGATCTGCCAGAACTGGCGGTAGCGGCCGGCCTGCGGCCGCTCGTAGCGGAACATGGGGCCGATGTAGTAGAGGCGCGTGACCGGATCGCCGTGCCCGAGCGCGTGCTCCAGGTAGGATCGGACGAGCGGCGCTGTGCCCTCGGGGCGGAGCGTGAGGGAGCGTCCCTTCCGGTCCTCGAAGGTGTAGAGCTCCTTCTGGACGATGTCGGTGGACTCGCCGACGCCTCGCACGAAGAGATCCGTCGACTCGAAGAGCGGGGTGCGGACCTCGCGGTAGCCGTAGCGGCTCACGATGTCGCGCGTCCTCGCCTCGAGGGCGATCCAGCGCTCGGTCTCGCCCGGCAGGATGTCCCGCGTCCCCCGCGGCACCTGGAATTTACTCGCCACGAGCCTCCCTCGCTGGTGGAACGGAAGTCAGCGGCTCTCGGCCGAGCCTCGGCGCCCCCGTCGCAGGGGGCGTGCCGTGACCACTTGCGTGACCCCCACGGCGAGCGTGATCGCGGTCACGTCCGTGAGCCAGTCGAACACATCGCTGCTCCGGCCGGGCACGAAGCGCTGGTAGACCTCGTCCAGCATGCCGATCGCCGATCCGAACGAGATCGCGGCCACCGACATCGCGACGCGGCTCGACCCGGTCATCGTGAAGCGGATGGCGCGGCCCACCAGGAGCCCGAACAGCGAATACTCCATCAAGTGGGCCGCCTTGTCCATGAACGGGAAGGAGCCCGGCAACTGGAGGCCGTGGATCGAGGAGAGCCCGAAGATCAGGACGATATAGAGCGCGACCGGGAGCCACGCGGATAGAACGAGGGCCCGGCCTCTCGGTCCGGGCCCTCGACCGGTCACTTCAGGGACGGTCAAACCGCGTGACGCTCCAGAGGTTGGTGCCGCGGCGTTCGGTTTCGTAGACGCCGTTGAGGCCGTAATGGTTCACGCGGTTCGAAACGAAATAGATCGTATTCCCGTCGGGCGAGAAGCGCGGATGGGAATCGT
>JAEHDN010000177.1 GCA_016880395.1 Candidatus Eiseniibacteriota bacterium | reverse complement strand
ACGAGCGGCCCCGACGCGACCTGGCGGATGCCGAGGGCGAGGCCGTACTCCCGGTAATGAGCGAACTCCTCGGGGGCGACGTAGCGCTCGAGCGGGAGGTGGCTCTTCGACGGCGGCAGGTACTGGCCCAGGGTCGTCATCGACACGCCCTGCGCGTGCAGGTCCCGGAGCAGCTCCTCCACTTCCTCGACCGTCTCGCCGATCCCGACCATGATCCCCGACTTCGCCGGGATCGACGGCGTCCACGCGGCCGCGCGACGCAAGAGCTCGAGCGATCGCTCGTAGCGCCCGGCGGGGCGCACGCGCTTGTAGAGCCGCTTCACGGTCTCGAGGTTGTGGTTCAGCACGTCGGGGCGCGCTTCGAGCACGGTCCGGAGCGCGGCAAGGTCGCCGAGGAAGTCGGGGATCAGCACCTCGACCTTGGCGCTCGGAATCGCCTCGTGGATCGCGCGGATCGTCTTCGCGAAGTGCTCGGCGCCGCCGTCCTCGAGCTCGTCCCGATTCACCGACGTCACCACCACGTAGTGGAGACCCAGGCGCCGCGAGGCGTCCGCCACGCGCTCGGGCTCGTCCGGGTCGATCGGCAGGGGCTTGCCGCTCCGGATGTCGCAGAACGGGCAGGCGCGCGTACAGACGTTGCCGAGGATCAGGAACGTGGCCGTGTGGCGCGAGAAGCAGTCGCCGATGTTCGGGCAGTTGGCGCTCTCGCAGACCGTGTGGAGATCGAGTGTGCGGAGGATCCCCTTGGTCTCCTGGTACTCCTTGCCCGACGGGATGCGCGCGCGGAGCCAGTCGGGCCGTCGCGGCCCGGGGGGCGTCAGCGTGAGCGGCTCGTAGGCGCGGAGCGGCTTCCGCTTCTCCCCCGCCTCCTTGCGACGATCGCCGGACACGGCGGCGCGGTCGCCCGCGCCGGCCGGGCCGTTCGCCGCGGCGGCGTCAGATGTGGATGGAGCGCCCGTCGGTTCCAAAACTAGCCTCCATCGTGGCCTCGGCCAGCGTCGGGTGCGCGTGCACCACTTCCGCCAGCTCGAGCGCGGTCGCCTCGAAGTGACGCGCGACCACCGATTCCGCGATCTGTTCCGTCGCGAGGACTCCGATGATGTGGGTGCCCAGGATCTCGCCCGTCTTCGCGTCGGCGATCGTCTTCACGAAGCCCTCCCCCTGTCCGAGGATGCTCGCCTTGGTGCTCGCCGTGAAGGGGAACTTGCCCACCTTGACCTCGCGTCCCGTGGCGCGCGCCTGAGCCTCGGTCATCCCCACGCTGGCGATCTGGGGATGGCAGTAGGTGCAGTTCGGGATCGCGTTGTAGTTGACCGGGTGTGTCTTCTTCCCAGCGATGCGCTCCACGGCGACGATCCCCTCGTGCGATGCGACGTGCGCGAGCGCGGCGGTCGGAACGATGTCACCGATGGCGTAGACGCCGGGAACGTTCGTCTCCATGAACTCGTTCACGGGGACGAAGCCCCGCTCCACCTTCACGCCCGCGGCCTCGAATCCGATGCCGTCGGTGACCGGCTTCCGGCCCGCGGCCATGAGGACCCGCTCGGTCCGGACCCGCTTCATCTCGCCTTTCACCTCGAACTCGCTCCAGGCGGCGTCCCCTTCGACGCGCACGCTCTTGAGATCGGCCCCTACGTGGACCTCGATCCCCTGCCGCGTGAAGGACCTGAGCAGCACCTGGGACACTTCCTCGTCCTCGACCGGCACGAGGCGGGGCAGCCGCTCGATCAGCATGACCTTCGATCCGAACGCGTGGTAGATCGACGCGAACTCGACGCCCACGGCGCCCGCGCCGATCACGAGCAAGGACTCCGGGATCCGGTCGAGCGAGAGGATGTCGTCGCTCGAGAGGACGACGCGGCCGTCGACCGGCGCCATCGGAAGCGATCCCACGCGCGATCCGGTCGCGAGCACGACGGCCCCCGCCTCGACGGTCTGCGTCCCGCCGCTCCCGTCGCGCACCTCGATCGTCTTCGGGCCGAGGAGACACCCGGTTCCCTTCAGGGTCACGACCTTGTGCTTGCGAAGGAGCGACTCGGTGCCCATGAGGCCCTTCTTCACGACCCGGTCCTTGCGCTCCATCGCGGCCTTCAGGTCGAGCGTCGCCTCGGCGACCCGGATGCCGAACTCCCCCGCCTTCTTGCACTGGGTGAGCACCTCGGCCGCCTCGAGGAGCGCCTTGGTCGGAATGCACCCCACGTGGAGGCACGTCCCGCCCACCTTGTCCTTCTCGATCACGACCGTCCTGAGGCCGAGCTGCCCCGCGCGGATCGCGGCCACGTAGCCGCCCGGCCCTCCTCCCAGGATCGCGACGTCGTAGCGGTCCGGGCTCACGAGCGCTTCTCCGGGGTGGGGCCGGAGCCGGGGAAGGTCGGCGCGATCAGGCGCGCCAGCTCGGCCAGGATCGAGAGGTCGGTCGCGGTGAAGGGGGCCGGCGTCTCCGAGTCGATGTCGATCACGCCGAGCACACGGCCGCCCTCGCCCGCGATCGGAACCACGATCTCCGAGCGGATCGAGGCGCTGCACATGAGATACCTCGGATCGGCGTTCACATCCGGGATCACCTGGGGCACGCCGTGCGCGGCGACCCAGCCGCAGATTCCCTCCGCGCCCACGCCGCCGGTCCCGATGCGAATCCGGTGGTGCGGCGAGTCGGGGCCGCGGAAGGGACCCAGCTCGAGCGCGTCCCCGCGCGTGAGGTAGATCCCGGTCCAGGCGTAGGCGGGGAAGGCGGCATGGACCGCCTCCACGAGATGCTCGAGCACCGCCTCATGGCTGTCCCCGCGGGCGATCCATGAGGCCACCTCCGGCGCGAGCCCGAGCTGGGCTTCGCTCGGCGGCGGGCCCGGGGGAGCGATGCCGAGATCCTGGAACGGTGCGGTGGTGGTGTCCGGGGTCACGGGATCCTCCCCGGATCGGACGACGGGGCGAGCGCGGGCGGCGGTGGCGCAGGCGCGGCCGCGGCCCTCTCCCGCGCGCGGATCAAGGGCTCGAACAGATCGATCGGAATCGGAAAGAGCGTCGTCGAGTTGTTCTCGGTCGCGATCTCGGCGAGCGTCTGGAGGTAGCGGAGCTGGATCGCGAGCGGCTGCGTCGCGATCACGGCCGCGGCCTCGGTGAGCTTCTGGCTCGCCTGGAGCTCGCCTTCGGCGTTGATGACCTTCGCGCGGCGCTCGCGCTCGGCCTCGGCCTGCCGCGCGATCGCGCGCAGCATCTCCTGGGGCAGGTCCACGTTCTTGACCTCGACCGTGCTCACCTTCACGCCCCACGGCTCCGTGTGCCCGTCGATGACGCGCTGCAGCTCCTTGTTGATCTTGTCCCGGCTCGAGAGGAGCTCGTCCAGATCGGCCTCGCCGAGCGTGCTCCGGAGCGTGGTCTGCGAGATCTGCGACGTGGCGTAGAGGTAGTTCTCCACCTCGACCACGGCGCGGGTCGGGTCCAGCACGCGCAGGTAGATCACCGCGTTCACCTTCACCGTGACGTTGTCCCGCGTGATCACGTCCTGCGGGGGAACGTCCATCGCCACGGTCCGAAGCGAGATCCGGACCATCTTGTCGATGACGGGAATCAGGAAGATGAGCCCAGGGCCCTTCATCCCGATGCTCCGCCCGAGGCGGAAGATGACCGCCCGCTCGTATTCTCGGAGCACTTTGATGGCGCTCGAGAGCACCAGGATTCCGAAGACGATGAGCGCCAGTGCCGTGTAGGAGAACATCCGTGACCCCCTTCTAGGCCTTCTTCACCCGCAGCACGAGCCCGTCGACGCGATCCACCACGACGCGGGCCCCCTTGGCTATCGGCTGGTCGGCCTCGGCCGTCCAGTACTCCCCGTGCACGAACACCTGCCCCTCGGGACCGAGGTCCGTCAGGGCGGTTCCCTGCTCCCCCACCATGCCGTGGGCTCCCGTGATCGGCTTGCGTCGCTGCGCCCGGAGGCCCGCGCCGACCACGAACGCGAAGAACGCGACCGTTGCCGCCACGGCGGTCAGGATGACCGAGAGGGAGATGCGCGCCACGCCGGGGTCGCCCCCCAGCAGGATGAGCGATCCGAGGAGGAGCGCGATCGCCGCTCCCACCGTGAGTACCCCGTGGCTCTGCACCTTCACGTCGACGGCGAAGAGCACCATCGAGAAGACGATCAGGGCGACTCCGGTCAGATTGACCGGGAGCGCCTGGAACGCGAGGAACGCCAGCAGGAGGCAGATGCCGCCCACCACGCCCGGCAGCACCGATCCGGGGTTCGACAGCTCGAACAGGAGTCCGTAGAAGCCGAGGATGAAGAGGATGTAGGCGATGTTGGGATCGATGATCCGCCCGAGGAGCCTTTGCCGCCACGAGGGCTCGAAGTCGTGCGTCTCGGCGTTCGCGGTGTGGAGCGTCCGGGTGAGGCCCGCCACGGTGACCGTCCGGCCGTCGAGCGCCTTGAGGAGCGCGGGCATGTCGCGCGCGACGAGATCCACGACGTGCTGCTCGAGCGCGTCCTCCTCGCCGAGCGAGCTTCCCTCGCGCACCGCCTTCTCGGCCCAGTCCACGTTGCGACCCCGCTGCTTGGCGAGGGACCGGATGTAGCTCACCGCGTCGTTCCTCACCTTGTTGGCCATGTCCTTCGCCACGTCGGAGCCGCCCACGTTCACCGGCGTGGCCGCGCCGATCGACGTGCCCGGCGCCATGGCGGCGACGTGCGCGGCCATCGCGATGAAGGTGCCGGCGCTCGCGGCGCGGCCTCCGGAGGGGGAGACGTACACGACGACCGGGACCTCGGAGATCAGGATCCGTTTGATGATGTCGCGCATCGACGAGTCGAGCCCGCCCGGCGTGTCGAGGCGGATCACGAGCGCCTCGCGGTGCGCCTTCTCCGCGCGGTCGATCGCCTGGATCCAGGTTTCGGCCGTGATCGGCTGGATGGGGCCTTCCCAGGTGAGGACGTCGATCTGGGGCCGGCCCTCGTCCGCTCGCGCCGAATCGGGCGCGGAGGGCGGAGCCTTGGCGGCGCCCGCGGCAGCCCACGCGATCGACGTCAGGAGCGCGAGGGCGACGAGGGCCCGCGCGGCGCGCAGGATCACGCCCGGGGACCTCGGTTCGCGCCGGCGCCGGACGTCTGGATGCGATTGTTCTCGTCGACGTGAACCACGATGGGAGTGTGGCGGACCAGCTCCTCGCGCTCCATCTGGGCGTAGGTGAGGATGATCACGAGATCCCCCACGTGCGCGAGCCGCGCCGCTGGCCCGTTCAGGCAGATGACGCCGCTCCCGCGGGGGCCGCGGATCGCGTAGGTGTCGAAGCGCTCGCCGTTCATCACGTTGAGCACGTTCACCTGTTCCCAGGGAAGGATCTGGGCGGCGTCCATGAGATCGGCGTCGATCGTCACCGATCCTTCGTAGTTGAGATCGGCCTCGGTCACCCGGACCCGGTGGAGCTTCGATTTGAAGACGGTCAAGCGCACGCGAGCGTCACCTCCCGAACGGCCTGGAAGTGCTCCCGTGGCGCCGCGGCGGGAACCGCGCACCCCGGGCCGAGGATGAATCGGGTGCCGCCCGAGTCGTGGATGGCCTGGCGAGCCTCCTCCTGCACGGCGGCGGCGGGACCCATCACGAAGGTTCCCTCGTGGTCGATCCCGGTCAGGAACGTCTTGTTCGTGCGGCCCCGGAGCGCCGCGATGGACGGGTTTCCCTCCGCGTGCGCGTCCCACGACAGAACGGTCACCGGATAGTCGAGGTGCTCCTCGACGTAGGCTTTCGGACCACAGACGTGGATCACGTTCACGAGCCCGGCCAAGGCCTCGGCGAGCACCTTGAGATCGTACGGGCGGCCGAACTCGGCCATGAGCTCACGGTCGATGTGGCCCGCGTTCGCCCAGTCGGTGGTCGCGAAGAAGATCCCCGACGCGCCGCGCGCCATGGTCTCGCGCACGAAGCCGCCGAAGGTCTCGGTGATCGCGCGGAGCGCCTCGTGGACCCGCTCACCGTGATTCCGGAGATGGTCCACGAAGCGCGCATCGTCGTTCACGAGATCGGCTGCGATCGAGATCGGATTGAACACGGTCATCACCCAGTCGGTGTCCCCCTGCACGGCCGCGGCGATGCGCTCCTCGGCGTCGAGCATCTCACCCAGGACGCCGCGCGTCGGATCGAGCGCGCGAATGGCCGACCAGTCGCCCGGCTCCTTCACCGGGCTCGCGACCACCTTCGGCTTGTCCAGCGGCCCCGTCCCGGGGCGCTTCGTCTTCGTTCCCCAGTCTTCGACGTGGTACGAAGCGCGCGGGTTCACCTTGAGCAGATCCCACTCGTAGGCCCGCTCGAAGTCGAGCATGGCCTCGGCGAGGGCCTCGGCCGACCCCTCCCGGTCGTAGAAGTGGCGCCAGAAGCTGACCGGCGGCCGGTCAGTCGGCCGCCCCAGAAGGGTGTTCCGTATGCGTTCACGTCGGGTCATGGAAAATCCCGCAATTGGGTGTCGTTTCGCCATCTTGAGTGGTACGTGTGCGGAGTATAAGCTCTGCATCTTACACGCTCCCCAACCGCCGCCACAAGCCCCCCACCCCCTCACCGGGGAGCCTTCCCCACGCCATAGCGCGCTCCTGAGACTGGTGCACAGCCGGCATCGCACATGTCCCGGTGGGTCGTAAGTAGCATAGCCAGTCCCTGGCCCCGGGCGTACCATGTCACCTCTCCTCCGAGAGCCCATTTCGTCTTGCCCGCACGGCGTCCGTACGTCGAGGAGGTCCGGTGACACCGCGCTCGATTTCGCGCTCTTGCCTCGCCTTGGCAACCCTCGTGGCCCTGCTCCTCATGACCCGCCCGGCAAGAGCGGACGAGACCGCCTCCGAGGGCTCGCCGCATCGCCCGTTCATCATCGCCCTCTCCGCGGGCGTGCACGCGTTCGAGCAGAAACTCGACCTCGGGAGCGAAGTAGCGGTGAGCCTGCGCGGCGGAGCGGGCGTGAACGATCGGGTGACGCTGCTCCTCGAGTACGTCCACACCACCCCGGCCCGGAAGACAACCGGCGCAACCGCGCGGGTCTCCTCCGTGCGCGGACTGGCCCAGGTCCGGCTCCTCCGAAGCTCCGTGCGTCCGTACCTTCTCGCTGGAGTTGGGGGCGTGCTGTTCAACTTCGAGGACGCGGTGGACACGGCGGCGGGAACCGCGACGTTCGGTGGCGGCGTGGAGGTCGAGCCCTGGAATCGGGTTTCCTTCTTCGCCGAAGGCTATGCCGACATCTACCGGGCCCGGAGCGTCACCTATTCGTCCACCGGTGAGGTGCTCACCACGACCGAGCGGTCCACGGATACGGTGGGCGCCGGCATGGCCGGCATCGCGGTGGAGTTCTGACGTGCGCGCTCTCGCGACGAGCCTTCTGATCGCGTGTGCCCTCGGAGTCGCCTCGTGCTCGGACATGCCGCTCGCACCGGGGGCCGTGGTACACCTAGACGCGCAGGTCGTCGACCGGGAAGGCGCTCCCGTGGCCAACGCCCAGGTCTACTTGAGATCCCTCGATCCGCTGCCCGAGAATCCACCGCCTCAGGACCCGGGCTGGCCCAACCAACCCACGGCGACGACGGACGCGCAGGGCCATTTCCGCGTGGACTTGGCGGAGGCCACCTACAAGGTCGACGTGGAGCCGGACTACTACAGCGGCCTCCCTGCCCTCCACGTCGAGCCGCTCGCGATCTCGAGGGCCGACCCGAATCCCGTGCTCCGCTACTCGGGCGTGTACTTGCGAGGTCACGTGTTCGGTCCGGCCGGGGCCGAGCTGCCGCAGATCATCGTTCAGGCTTACAATCAGGCCAAAGGAGTCAGCACCGCCTATCAGGGAAGCTCGCCGTTCCGCCTACTGCTCTCCCCCGGGGTTCACCACATGATGTTTTCCGGATCGTATCCGTCCGGATTGCCCACACTCGACACGACCATCGTCGTCGGCGACCATGACGATTCCCTGCAGGTGACGCTGACCGGTCACCTCGTCCACATCCACGTGACCGCCAATCAGTACACGCCGCTTCCCGGGGCCGCGGTGACGGCGAGCTCGATCCACTTCTTCGGATACGGAGTCTCGTATACGGACCTGAACGGGGACGCGACGATGTACCTGCGCACAGGAGCCTATGTCATCACGGTTGATCCCCGCGTGAGGGGAATGGCGCCCTGGTCCTTCACCACTCTGATCCAGGGGGATGCGTCCCTCGCGTACGACCTGTCGCCCGTGCAATGGTCGGGGACCGTGCGTTCGAGCGCGGATCAGACCCCGATTCCATTCGCGCTGGTGTCCCTGCGCGAGTTCAGTGTCTTTGGGCAGCCTTCGTGAGGTATTCTTGTTTTTTGGGCAGATTTTCGCTACGGCCGTAATGAAAGGCCAGCAAATCTACAAACCGTTCGGCGTCCAGATTCTCAATGTATTGGGCCAACTGCTCATGCAGTACCGCACGGGT
>JAEHDN010000176.1 GCA_016880395.1 Candidatus Eiseniibacteriota bacterium | reverse complement strand
GGGCCACCGGATCGGGCGGGAGGCTGACGTGCGCTTCCAGGAGCCCTGGTTCCTCCTCCTTCTGATTCCGTACGCGGTTGTGTGGCTCGTGCTCCGCCGCCGGAGTCGATTCCGCACGCCCGTCCTGCCCGTGCCGGCACTCGCGAGCTTGCCCCGTCCAGGCGGTTCGCGCGTGGTCGTCGCGCGCCTGGCGTCCGCGATCCTGCCGCTCGCAACACTTCTCTTCGTGCTCGCGGCCGCGCGGCCCCAGGCAGGACGGGAGATGCGTCAGGTGGTCAGCGAAGGCATCGATATCGTGCTCGCCATCGATCAGTCGGGGAGCATGCGCTGCGAGGACTTCCGTCCTCAGAACCGACTCTACGTCGCCAAGATGGTGGCGAAGCAGTTCCTTCGGGGAAGGGCTCAGGATCGGGTCGGACTCGTGACGTTCGCGGGTCGAAGCGAGCTGGTGTCGCCGCTCACGCTCGACTACGAGGGGCTCGCGAGCCTCATCGACGGGCTCGATTTCGGGCAGCTTCCGGACGGAACGGCTGTGGGAAGCGCGATCGCGCAGGGGGCGTACGTGCTCCGCTCGGCCAAAGGGAAGAGCCGCGTGATGATCCTTCTCACGGACGGCATCAACAACGCGGGGCCCGTCGATCCCGTGACGGCGGCCCGGCTCGCCGCCGCCGTCGGGGTGCGCGTCTACGCGATCGGCGCTGGCACGCTGGGACAGGCGCCCTATCCGATCGACGACCCGGTGCTCGGCCGGCACTACGTCTGGGTGCGATCGGACGTGGACGAACCGACGCTCAAGCAGGTGGCGACGCTGACCGGCGGGCGCTACTTCCGCGCGACGAACGCGGAGCTCCTCTCGCGGGTCTATCGCGAGATCGACGCGATGGAACCCTCGCAGGTGGAGATGCGTTCGTATACGCGGTGGGCTGAAGTGGGCCCCGGCTTGATGGGAGCGGCGGGGGCGCTCCTCGCTCTGGACCTCCTGCTCGGCGCATTCGTGCTGCGCCGCTATCCGTAGAGGCGTTCCCATGCGCTGGGCGGATCCCGATCGTCTCGTTCTTCTCTGGCTGATCCCCGTGCTCCTCCTCGCCTGGGGATGGGCCCTCCGCGGACGCGGGCGCACCGAGTCCGCGCTCGGAGACCCGGCGGCCCTGCGCGCCCTCATCGGCGATCCCGGGCGCGGCGCGCGTCTGCTCCGGTTCGCTCTCCTGATCGGGGCCGTCGCGCTCGCGGCGCTCGGGATCGCGCGGCCGCAATCGGGCTACCGTCTCGTGACCACCACCTCCACCGGCGCCGACGTCGTGATCGCCCTCGACCTCTCGCGCAGCATGATGGCGCGGGACGCGCACCCGGACCGGCTCGGCGCCGCGGTGCGTGAGGTCCACACGCTCCTCTCCTCGCTCGAGGGTTCGTCGGTCGGGCTGATCGGCTTCGCCGGGACCGCGCGACTCCTGAGTCCGCTCTCGACCGACTACGAGGGTCTGGGCACGATCGTCGAAACGCTCGGCCCCGATGATATCGACCAGCCCGGGAGCGACATCGGCTCGGGTCTCGCGCTCGCGGCGCGCTACCTCCGCCGGCCCACGGAGCGGCCTCGCTCGGTCGTTCTGATCACCGACGGAGAGAACCTGAGCGGGGACGCACGTGCCGGTGCGTCCGAGGTCCGGAAAGCCGGTGCGCGGCTCTTCACGATCGGAATCGGAAGCGGATCGGGGGCGACGATCCCGCTCGTCGACTCGACGGGCGCGGTGGTCGGCGAGCGGCGTGGCCCCGACGACGTCCCGGTGCGCACGCGGCTCGACGAGGGGCTCCTGCGCGACCTCGCGCGCCGCGGGGGCGGCCGGTACGAGCACGGGGACGGCAGCGGCCAGGCCGCAGCGCGCACGGCGGACGGGGTCCGCTCGGGAGGAAACCAGGAGGTGCGCGGCCAGACGATCCGCGCCTACGACGAGCGCTTCCCCTGGTTCGCGGCCGCGGCCGGCATGCTCCTCCTGGTCGAGCGCGCGATCCCTCGGCGGAGGCGCGCGTGAGGACGAGCGCGGCGCTCCTCCTTCTCCTCGCGCTCGCTGCGAGCGGCGCCTTCTACGAGTGGGGCGGCGCCGCGGGGCGGGGCATGCGCCAGCTCAAGGAGAAGCACCCCCGCGAGGCCGCCGAGTCCTTCCGCGAGGCGGAGCGCGAGCTCCCGCGCTCTGCCGCCGTGCGCTACGACCGCGCGCTCGCGCTCACGGCCGCGGGCCAGGCGGACTCCGCCCGCGCCGCATACGCCGAGACCTTCACCTCGTACGAGCTTCGCGGCGACGCCGCCCGCTCCTCGGCCGCGTACAATCTGGGGAACGAGAGCCTGCGGCAGGGGCGTTACGACGAGGCGGCGAAGCTCTATCGCGAGTCGCTCACCATCGAGCCCACGCGCGTGGACGCCAAGAAGAACCTGGAAGAGGCTATCCGTCGCGGGAGGAACAGGCCGCAGCAGCCGCCCTCCGGAGGCGAGGGAAAGGGGGGCGCCGGGTCGTCCGGCGGGGGGTCGTCGGGGCCGCAGCCGTCGGGAACGCAACCGAACCAGCCCCCGCCCGGAACGAAGCCGCCGAGCCAGGCGCAGTCGAACCCGGGGCAGATGAGCGGCACGATCCCGACGCCATCGGAGGCGGAGCACTGGCTCAACGCGCTCGAGGAAGAGCGCAAGTCCGCGCGCCGGCAGGAGCGCGCGGGCTCTCCGGAGGAGACACGTGATCGAGACTGGTGAGAGCACCCGTCCGGCCCGCGTCGGACTGGTCCCGGCGATCGCGCTGCTCGCCCTGGCTGCGCTGGTCCCCGCGCCCGGCCAGGCGCGCGCCGACCAGCTCACCGTCCAGAGTGAGCTGGATCGCCAGCAGGTGCTCGTCGGCGAGCCGGCCATGCTCGCGATCACCGTCACCGCCGCGGGAATCAGCATCCCGTCGCTCGCACCGCCGGTGATCCAGGGGCTCGAGGTCAGGCCGATGGGAGAGTCGCAGGGCTTCTCGTGGATCAACGGCCAGGTCTCTCGCAGCCTGACAACCGCCTACCAGCTCCGCGCGACGGCCCCCGGCGACTACACGATCCCGCCGTACCGGGTCCAGTCGGGCAAGGTCGAGGCCCGATCGCAGCAGCTCGTCCTCCACGTGCGCGCGACGATGCCGCGCTCCGGCGCCGGGCTCGGCGGAGGCGAGGGTGGGCCGGAGCTCTTCGCGCGGCTCACGCTCGATCGCACGCGCGCCTACTGGAACGAGGGCGTGACCGCGCGTTTCACACTCTACTCCCGCGTTCGCGTCGAGGGTGCTCCGGCGTGGGATCCACCGGACGCGCCCGGATTCTGGACCGAGGTGCTAGGGCCCGCACGCACGGGCCGCATTCGCGTCGGCGACGCCGTGTACGACGCGACCGAGCTGCGCGTGGAGTACTTCCCCACGCGCACGGGCAAGCTCCGGATCGGCCCCGGGCGTGTGCACGCGCAGGTGGTGCGCCAGATTCCCTCGCCCGATCCCTGGAGCGCGCTCGGTATGCCCGAGACCCAGGTCGAGGATCTCGAGCTGACCACCGAGCAGGCGG
>JAEHDN010000175.1 GCA_016880395.1 Candidatus Eiseniibacteriota bacterium | reverse complement strand
CTTGGCACGATGCCCCGGATCGACGCGGGGCCAGAGCCCGAGCTGAGCTGCATCGCGTTCCGCGTCCGGGAGGACGGTGACGAGGCCACTCGCCAGATGCTCCAACGAATTCTGGAGCGAGGGCGCGTGCACCTGAGCTCCACCCGGATCGATGAAAAACTCTACATCCGGATGTGCGTGCTCTGCTTCCGCTCCCACTGGGCGGATCTGGAAGAAGCCTTGGCGGAAATCGCGCGAGAAACGAGCTAAGGTGCCACCAAGCTCCGGCGGCGCGTGATGGCCTTCTAGCGCTCCTCGAGCGCCTGCCGGAGATCCTCGGCGAGATCGTCCGGATGCTCGAGCCCGATCGAGACCCGGATGAGATCGTCGGGGGTCGTCGAATCCGCGCTCTCCACCGAGCGGCGATGCTCGAGGAGGCTCTCCACTCCCCCGAGGCTCGTCGCGTTCCGGAAGAGCCGCACGCGCGAGGCCGCGCGCACCGCGCCCTCACGACCGCCGCGGGTCCGGAGGGACATCATCGCGCCGAACGCGCTCATCTGCCCCGCCGCGACCGTGTGCCCCGGATGCGAGGGAAGGCCCGGATAGTGGACCTCGGCGATCCCGGGATGTCCCTCGAGCGCGCGTGCGACCGCGAGCGCGTTCGCGGACTGGCGCTCCATCCGGCAGGCCAGGGTGCGGAGCCCGCGCAGGACCATCCACGAGGCGAACGGAGAGGCCACCGCGCCCAGGATGTGACGGTTGTGCGCTGCCTTCGCCGCCAGGTCGCCCCGCGCCCGGAAGACGAGCGCGCCTCCATGCACGTCGCTGTGTCCGCCCAGATACTTCGTCGTCGAGTGGAGCACGACGTCGGCTCCCAGCTCGAGAGGCCGCTGGAGCGCCGGCGTGGCGAACGTGCCGTCCACGAGGAGGAGCGAGCCCGCGCGCTTCGCCTCCCCGGCAATCGCGCGGAGATCGAGCACCTGCATCATCGGATTCGTGGGGCTCTCGGTCCAGACGAGACGCGTGCTGGGACGCAGCGCCGCCCGGAGCGCACCCAGGTCGGTCATGTCCACGAACGACGCTTCCATCCCCCAGCGCGGCAGGTACTCGAGCGCCATCGTTCGGAACGCGTAGTAGAGGTCGCGGTGGAAGAGCACGTGGGAGCCAGGGTCGAGCGCCTGGAGACAGGCCGCGCCGGCCCCCACGCCCGAGCCGAACGCGAGCGCGGTCTCGCCCCCCTCGATCTGCGCGAGCGCATCCTCGAGTCGGGACTGGGTCGGATTCGACTCGCGGATGTAGATGTGCCCCGCGGCATGGGGCTCCCCCGCGGGGCCGTGCTCGAAGGTGGTGGAAAGATGGAGCGGCGGCGCGATCGCGCCGGTCGCGGGATCGGGCTCGCCTCCCGCGTGGACGGCGCGCGTCTCGAATCGCATCGGGGCATGCTGCACCCCATCGGGCGGCGGGATCAAGCGGATCCTCGCTCTGCCGGAGCAGCGGCCGAGCGCGCAGCCATGCGGGCGCGGATGGCGCGCCCGCGGAGTGCGAGCCCCACGCCGCCCAGGATGAGGGCGGTGGAGACAACCAGCCGCGGCGTGGCGCGCTCGCCGAGGAGCAGAACGCCGGCCACCGCTGCGATCACCGGCACGGTGAGCTGGAGCGCCGCCGCCCTGAGCGCCTTGAGCACAGGCAAGGCCGCGAACCAGGCTGCGTAGCCTGCCCCCGAGGCGAGCACCCCCGACACACATGCGAGGGCGACGCCCCGCTGCGTGAGATGGACCGCCCCCAGCGGCGCGGCCAGTGCCAGCCCCAGGATCGCGAACGGGACCGAGCGCGTGAAGTTGATCGCCGTGTCCCCGATGGGATCGGTCGAGCGGCGGCCGCGAAGCGAGTAGAGTCCCCACGCGATCCCGGCCACGGCCATGAGCGAGGCCCCGGCAAGCGGAGGCGCGGAGAGCCCAGGGGACATGAGATCGACCAGACCGGCCAGGGCCACCGCGATCCCCAGGACCTCCAGCCAGTGGATCCGCTCCCCGGACAGGATCGCTCCGAGGAGCATCGTGGCCTGCACGGAGAGGAAGAGGATCAGCGCCCCCGTCGCCACGCCCAGGGAGACGTAAGCGAGGGAGAACGGCATGGCATAGAGAAAGAGGAGGAACGCCGAGGTCCACGAGCCGGCGTGCGCCGACGCGGACCCCGTCCCGGCGGATCGTGCGCTCCGGCGGGTCGCGGCCGTCAGGGCCACGAGCATCAGCGCGCCCGACACGAGACGCATGGCCGTGAACGTGGCCGCGTCGATCGCCCCGGGCCGGAGCGCGAGCCGGCAGAGGATCGAGTTCGCGGCGAACGCGACCAGCGCGAACAGCGTGAGGAAGACGGTCAAGGGATCCCGGACCTCAGGCTCATCGCAGCGGAGAATAGCAGGGCCGGGCCCCTACGGGGTTTCGCCCCTTGACCCCTATCGAACGAGGAGACTAGCCTTATTTGGTGGGTCGGAGATCGGATATACTCGACTCGACCGAGCGCGCCGCCATGAATTCTGAGAACAACAGCCCGGCCCCCGAGCCGCACACCCCCGAAAGGGACCATCTCGTCGTCGTCGGGTCCTCCGCCGGCGGCATCGAGGCGCTCGGTGTTCTCGTCTCCGGCCTGTCCGACACCTTCCCCGCCCCGGTCGTCATCGCGCAGCATCTCGATCCGAACCGTCCCAGCCTCCTGCCCGGAATCCTGGAGCGCCGCTCGGCGATTCCCGTGGTGACCGTCAGCGAGGACACCAAGCTCCTACCCGG
>JAEHDN010000174.1 GCA_016880395.1 Candidatus Eiseniibacteriota bacterium | reverse complement strand
CAGGGCAATGTCGTCGTGCTCGACGTGGGCGCTACCTCCGACTGCAAGCCGCTCCACCTCTACCAGTTCGCCCTCATGGGCAGCATCTACGCGCGGCTCGTCCTCCACGTGGAGCGGCCTCGCGTCGGCCTCCTCAACATCGGAGAGGAGGCCGAGAAGGGGAGCGAGCTCTACTACGAGGCGCACCAGCTCCTCAAGCGGAGCCCGGTCCACTTCGTCGGCAACGTGGAGGGACGCGACATCATCCTCGGCACCGCGGACGTGGTGGTCTGCGACGGGTTCGTTGGGAACGTGCTCCTCAAGTTCGCGGAGAGCGTCATTCCCAGCATCTCGGGGATGATCAAGGACGAGATCACGCGCCATCCGCTCAGCATGATGGCGGGGCTCCTCCTCAAGCCCGCGTTCCGACGTCTGCGGCGCCGGCTCGACTACTCCGAGGTGGGCGGCGCGCCGCTCCTCGGCGTCGACGGGACCTGCATCATCGCGCACGGCCGCTCGAACGTCCGCGCGATCAAGAACGCCATCCGGGTCGCCGCGCGCTGCGCCGAGGCCAGGGTGGCCGACTCGATCCGCGCCGAGCTGCAACGGATCGCGCCGGAGGCCGCCTGATCGCGCCCGGTCGCGACGTGCACATCATCGGCACCGGTTCGTACACGCCCGATCGCGTGCTCACGAACCGCGACCTCGAGCAGATCGTCGACACCTCGGACGAGTGGATCACGACCCGCACCGGGATCAAGGAGCGGCGAATCTCGGATCCCTCGACGCCGTCCTCCGTGCTCGCCACGAACGCCGCCACGCGCGCGCTCGAAGCCGCCGGGCTCGCGGGGACGGATCTCGACCAGATCGTCGTGGGGACGGTGACGGGGGATCGCACCTTCCCTTCGACCGCCTGCATCGTCCAGGACCGGCTCGGCGCGACGCGCGCGCACGCCTTCGACGTCTCGGCCGCATGCGCCGGGTTCCTCTACGGGCTCTCGGTCGGGCGGAGCGCCATCCTGTCGGGCATGGCGGACACGGTGCTCGTGGTCGGCGTGGAGACCCTGTCCCGGATCGTCAACTGGACCGACCGGAACACGTGCGTCCTCTTCGGCGACGCCGCGGGAGCGGTCGTGCTCCGCTCGACGGGCGCGCCGGGCGGCATCCTCGCCACCCGCCTCCACAGCGACGGCTCGCTCGTCCACCTCCTCGAGATGCCGGCCGGCGGGTCGCTCCTGCCGCCGTCGCACGAGACGGTCGAGCGGCGACTCCACACCATTCACATGAGCGGCAACGACGTCTTCAAGCACGCCGTGCGCGCCATGGAATCGGTGGCGCTCGAAACGCTCGAAGCGGCCGGGCGGAAGCCTGCGGACCTCGATCTCTTCGTGCCTCACCAGGCCAACTACCGGATCATCGACGCCACGGCGCGCCGGCTCGGCATGCCGATGGAGAAGGTCTTCGTGAATCTGGACCGATACGGCAACACCTCCTCCGCCTCGATCCCGCTCGCGCTCGACGAGGCGCGCCGCTCGGGGCGCATCCGGAACGGCGATCTCGTGGAGATGGTCACCTTCGGCGGCGGGTTCACCTGGGCCGCGGCGGTGGTCGAGTGGTAGGCCCGGCGCTCCTCTTCCCGGGGCAGGGGTCGCAGGCGGTCGGGATGGGACGCGCGCTCAGCGAGCGCTATCCCGCCGCCCGCGCCGTCTTCGATGAGGCGGACCGGATCCTCGGATTCCCGCTCTCCCGGCTCTGCTTCGAGGGGCCGCTCGAGGACCTGACGCGCACCGAGAACACGCAGCCAGCCCTCCTCGTCACGAGCGTCGCCGCCTACCGCGTGCTCGAGGAGCGGGGCCTCCGCGCCGCCGCCGCCGCGGGACACAGCGCGGGGGAGTACGCCGCGCACGTGGCCGCGGGATCCCTTCCCTTCGACGAGGGACTCCGGCTCATCCGTCTCCGCGGCGAGGCGATGGCCGCCGCGGGCTCGGACCGGCCCGGGACGATGGCGGCTGTGCTCGGTCTGAGCGCCGAGCAGGTCGAGAATGTGCTGCGGGCCGTCGGCGCGCCGCAGGATCTCGCGGCCGCGAACTACAACGCGCCGGGCCAGGTCGTCCTCTCCGGCACGCCGGAGGCTGTGGCTCGCGGGTCGGAGGAGGCTCGCCGCGCGGGAGCGAAGAAGATCGTCCTTCTACCTGTAAGTGGCGCCTTCCACTCGCCGCTCATGGAAGGAGCCGCGCGGACGCTCGGCGAGGGAATCGACCGCGCGCCCATCGGCCCAGCCAGATTCCCCGTCTACGCCAATGTCACGGCAGCGCCGGTGACCGATCCCGAGGCGATCCGCCGCACGCTCCGCGACCAGCTCCTCGCGCCGGTGCGCTGGGAGCAGACGATGCGCGCGATGGTGGCCGCCGGCATCCGGCGCTTCGTCGAAGTCGGGAACGGCCGCGTGCTCCGCGGCCTCCTCCGCAGCGTCGACAAGGAGGCCGCGGTCTTCGGCTCGGACGAGCCGGAGACGCTCGAAGCGGCGGTCGCGGGTCTCGCGGAGGCGGCGGCGCGGTGAGCCCGGCCTTCGAGGGACGCGTGGCCGTGGTGACGGGGGGCGCGAAAGGGATCGGGCGCGCCATCGCGACGCACCTGGCCGCCGGGGGAGCGAAGCTCGTGCTCGCCGGGCGGTCGGAGGCGCCGCTCGAGGAGCTCAGGGCCGCGATCGCGGGACAGGGAGGCGAGGCGGTGGCGGTCCGGGCGGACATCGCGGTCGAGGCCGACGCCGACGCCCTCTGTGCGCGGGCGCTCGAGGCGTTTGGCAAGGCGGATATCCTGGTGAACAACGCCGGGGTGACCCGAGACGGGCTCCTGCTCCGGATGAGCGACGCGGACTGGGATCAGGTCCTCGACACGAATCTCAAGGGGGCCTTCCACTGCACGCGCGCGTTCGCCCGGCCGATGATCCGCCAGCGCTGGGGGCGGATCGTGAACATCGCGTCCGTGATCGGTCTGACCGGAAATGCCGGACAGGCCAACTACGCGGCATCCAAGGCGGGCTTACTTGGCTTCACGAAAGCGGTTGCGAAGGAGCTGGCGTCACGCCATATTACAGTGAACGCCGTCGCTCCGGGCTTCATCGAAACGGCCATGACGGACTCCCTG
>JAEHDN010000173.1 GCA_016880395.1 Candidatus Eiseniibacteriota bacterium | reverse complement strand
GATCGCGGCGGACGATTCCCGATCCGCGGCCGAGGAGATCGGGGATCTCCTATTCCTCGTCACCTTCCTCGCCGTCCGCCTCGAGCGGGAGCACGGCCCGTCGCCCGCGTCGATCGCGCGTGCCAACGTCGCGAAGATGATCGCCCGCCACCCGCACGTCTTCGGAGAGCGCCGGGAGATGGACGCGCAGGGGGTGCTCCGGCAGTGGGAGGCCGGCAAGCAGCTCGAGGCGGGGCACGAGTCGATCCTCGGCCAGAGCCCGGCGGGGCTGCCGGCGCTCCTCCGCGCGTACCGGGTGCAGGAGAAGGCCGCGTCGGTCGGGTTCGACTGGCCGGCGGTGGATGGCGTGGTCGCGAAGATTCGGGAGGAGGTCGACGAGGTCGAGGCGGCCGTGAGCGCCCAGGAAC
The DNA here is from genome assembly GCA_016880395.1 of Candidatus Eiseniibacteriota bacterium. Classification (GTDB taxonomy): domain Bacteria; phylum Eisenbacteria; class RBG-16-71-46; order SZUA-252; family SZUA-252; genus WS-9. Next base: position 8,956 of record JAEHDN010000173.1, on the reverse strand, counting down.
CGGCCCGGGTCGCGGAGGAGATCGGCGACCTGCTCTTCGCGGTGGTCAATCTCGCGCGCTACGTGAAGACGGACCCCGAGGCGCATCTACGCGCGGCCACCGACAAGTTCCGCCGCCGGTTCGATCGCGTGATCGAGTCGCTGCGCCGGGAGGGCCGATCGCCCGAGGAGGCCGGGCTCCCCGAGATGGACCGGCTCTGGGAGGAGGTCAAGCGGGAGGAGCGCCGGGGCTAGCGGCCGCCGTCTTCCGATCCTCCTCGATCTCCGCCACGTAGTTGAGACGCAGCTCGGTGAGCACGTGCTTCAGGAACCGCGCTTCCTCGCCGGTCAGATTCCCCGACGTCCGCTCCTCGAGCATCTCCAGCATGTCGATCGATAGCCTCGCCTGCGGCAGATCCCGCTCGACCTGGTTCGTGAACGGGCTCGGCATCTTGCCCATCTGCTGCATCGCCGCAGCCTGGAAGGAATGGATCAAACCGAGGAACATGTCCTTGCGGGTCAGCTCCCTCGGCCCTTCCGCACCGCCAGGTGCCGCCGCACCGCCCGGTGCTCCAGTCCCGCCCGAAGGCTGCCTCTCCTCGTCGCTCATTGCGCGTTCTCCTCGAAGGTTCAGTGGATGCGCTCCAGGAGCGCCAGCGTCAGATAGGCGGTCTCGCGCGCGGCGAGGAGGACCGGATGATCCCGGCTCTGCCCGCGCACCTCGACGACCCGGAACGAGGCCCCGGCGCGCTTCGCCGCGGCGCGGAGGAGATCGAGGAACACCGGCGCGTCCACATGATGCGAGCACGTCGCCGTCGCCAGGATCCCGCCGGGGGCCAGGAGCCGCATGGCCGACGCGTTCAGAGCTTCGTACTTGGCCGCCCCCTCGCGAAACGTCTTGCGGGTCTTCACGAGCGAGGGCGGATCGAGAACGATCATATCAAACTGCGATCCCTCGGCCCCGAGCCGAGCGAGGACCGACTCGGCCTCCTCCTCGACGAACGTGACGTTCCTCGTCGGCGCGTTCCGCTTCAAGTTGTGCCGAGCGCGCTCGAGCGCGGGACCCGACCGGTCCACGGCCACGACCTCCGCCGCACCCGCCGCCGTGCAATGGAGCGCGAAGAGCCCTGTGTAGCAGTAGAGGTCGAGCACGCGACGGCCGCGCGCCTCCTGCGCCACCCGCTTCCGGTTCTCGCGCATATCGAGGAACTCGCCGGTCTTCTGACCGCCACGCAGGTCCACTTCGAGCACGTAGCCCTCGTACGGAGCGTCGACGCGCTCCGGCACCGTGCCGCGCTCGAGCGGCTCGAGGAGCGGAAGCCCCTCGAGCGAGCGCACGGGCGAGTCGCGCCGGCAGCAGATGCCGGCCGGGCTCTCGAGCTCCATGAGGGCGTCGAGGATCGAATCGATTCGCCGCTCGATCCCCATCGTGAGGCTCTGCACGCCAAGATAGTCGCCGTATCGGTCCACGATGAGCCCGGGGAGGAAGTCCCCCTCGCTGTAGACGAGCCGGTAGGTCGTCTCGACGGGGAGGATCCGCTCGCGGAACGCCTTGGCCTGCGCGAGGCGCTCGCGCAGGAGCGCATCGTCGATCGGCCGCGCGCGCCGGGTGAAGAGGCGGACCGCGATCAGCGAGTGGGGATTGTAGAGTCCGGTGCCGACGGTGCCGCCGCGGAAATCCTCGACCACCACTTCCCCGCCTGGCTCGGGGTTTCCGTCGATGGATGCGATCTCGTTGCTGAAGACCCAGAGGTGGCCGGACCGCAGGCGCCGATCCTGGTTCTTGGCCAGGACGATGCGCGCCATCCGGTCCTCAGGCGCCGCGTCGGGAAGGTCGAGACCGGCCGGGCGGCTCGGGCGAGAGCCCGAGGTACCCGATCATCTTGTTCGCGAGCTTGGCCGCGAAGAAATCCGACACGGGCTGGCCCGGGATCGGGCAGAGCTCCACGATGTCGCACCCGACCACCTGGCGCCGCTCGCACACCGCGCGAAGGAGCCGCAGCCCCTCGTCCCACGTCAGCCCCCCGGGCTCGGGGGTGCCCACGCCTGGCACGTAGGCGGGGTCGAAGGCGTCGAGGTCGACGGAGACGTAGACGGGGTTTCCGAGGTCCGCGAGCACCGCGTCCACGTCGAGCCCGCGCGCGCGGATCTCCCGGGCGAGGTGGACCGGGACCTTCTCCGCGTGCACGTAGTCCGCCTCCTCGCGCGAGACGCTCCGGATGCCGACCGCGACGGTCGGCACGCCGAGATCCCGGATCCGGCGCATCACGGAGGCATGGCTCAGCTTCGTGCCCTGGTACGAGTCCCGGAGATCGAGATGCGCGTCGAGCTGGAGCACGGAGAGCCCCGGATAGCGCCCGAGGAGCGCTCCGACCGGCGCCAGCGTGAGCGAGTGCTCGCCCCCCAGCGTGAAGGGGATCTTCCCCTGCGCGGCGACCTCGGCCACCACACGCTCGAGCTGCCTGAGGCCAGCCTCGATGTCCGCCGGCTGGACCTCGATCTCGGCGAGCGTGGCGACCCCGATCTCGTGCGGCTCGCGGTCCAGCTCCTCGTCGTAGAACTCGACCTGCCGGGACGCCTCGAGGATGGCCCTGGGGCCGAATCGTGTGCCGGGGAGATAGCTCGTGGTCTGGTCGAACGGGGCGGGAATGATGACGACCCTGGCCCGCGCCAGGGGCGCATCGTCGGCGGCCACTCCCAGGAAGAGGAGCGGCTCCGGAGAAGCGAGTCGTGGGCGTTCGGGTCGGGGCACCAGGTGTTCCTCGAGGGGAAAAGGGAGGAAGCGCGCCACGGGGGCGCGCTTCCTCGCGGGTGAGCCCTAGAGCCGTCTAGTAATCCTGGTCCTCTTCTTCCTCTTCGTCCTCTTCGAGATCGTCCTCGTCGAGATCGTCCTCGTCGTCCTCATCCTCGTCGTCGTCGCCGAACTCGTCTTCTTCCTCCTCGTCCTCGTACTCGTCTTCGTCGAGGTCGTCCTCGTCCTGGTCGTAGGGATCCCTATCGCCGTAGAGGTCCAAGCTGCGGCGCGGCGATCCCGGCACTCCATGCTCGTACGACAAGCTCTCCCAGATCATGATCCAACTCCCTCAAAGGCTGTGGGTGCCCGGCCCGACCTTCGGCCAAAAACCGCGTCGGGAAATTAAGGATGCCCCAGAGTGGCGTCAACCGGGAAATCAGTCTTCGCGAGATCCGGGCCCGGCCGGCCGGCGGCCAGCCGACGGACTCCCGCTATCCCTTGCGCCGCAAGTGGTTGGGATGTGCCCGGAGGGCTCGAACTATTTTCCTCCCTCGAGGGCGGCGAGGCGTTGATAGAGCTCGTGCCGGTGCTCCACCACCATGCCGACCTTCTCGTAGAGGGCGGTCGCGCCCGTCGCGTTCTCTGCATCGACTCCGAGACTCACGCGCTTGCTGCCCCGATCCTCGAAGATACGGAACGACGCGACGAGGAGCGCCTTGCCGATACCGCGTCCGCGCCACGCCTCGCGCACACCGAGCTCGCGCACCCAGCTCAGGTCGCCGAACTGGAACGATAGGATCGCCGCCGCGATCGCGTCTCCGTCCCACGCCACGAGCCAGAGCGACGGATCGAAGCTGGGGTGATCCATGCGGCGCACCTTCCAGTCGTCGTGGGATTCCGGCGCGAAGCGGAAGTGATGCGCGAATGCCTCCTCGATCGTCGCGTGCACGCCGCGATCGTCCTCGCCGGGGCGAAACGGCCGGATCTCGATCCCGGACGGCGCCGCGGGCGCGGGATAGCCCCGATCGAGATCGATCGTCATGCGAAAGAAGGTCCGCGTGCGGTCGTATTGGCGCGCCTCGAGCTCGCGCGCCAGCGCGGTGCCCGCCATCGCGAACACCGCCACCGTGGCGCGCTCACCCGCCGGCGCGCCGGCCTCGTGCTCGCGCCCTCGCTGTTCGATGCGCTCGAGGAGCGCCTGCTCGAGCCCGAGGCCGCGGTGGGACGGGTGGACGTACACGTCCGCCTGCAGGTCCACGTGCGGCACGCGGTCCCAGACCCAGCCGTATCCCGCGAACGTGCCGTCCGGCGCCGCGATGGTCCACGCGTCCTTGCTCTTGTCGAAGCGCGGCATCGCCCATTCGGCCTCGAGATCCTCGAGCTCCGTCTCGGGGGCGCCCATCTCGTACACGTCGTTCGCGATCATGAGGTCGACCAGGGCGCGCGCATCTTCGTCCCGCGGCCGCCGGAGGAGGTACCCGGGCGGAAGCTCGGTCATGCCGCGGCGGGTCCGAAGATTCGAATGAGAAGAAGGCTCGCGCCGGATGTGAGCGCGGCGACGCCGAGTCCGATGAGGAAGGGCTTGAGACCGGTCTTCCGCATGGACTCGAGCCGGGTCGAGAGCCCGACCCCGGCGAGCGCCACGAGGATCAGCGCCCGCGACGCCTCGAGGAGGAAGCGGGGCGCATCGACCTGGGTCTTGGCCGAGACCCATACGAAGAACCCGACGGTGTTGAGGAGCGCCATCGCGAGGAAGCCGAGCACGAAGAGTGGAAAGGACTGCTTGAGGCGTCCCCACGCGCCGCCGCCCGAGCCGACCTCGGCGCCCGAGCGGGCGTATGCGATCCCGATCGCGAGGATCACCACACCCATGAGCGCGTTCCGGGTGAGCTTCACGGCCGTCGCCACGCGCCCCGCGGCGTCGCCGTAGGCGAAGCCGGCCGCGACCACCTGCGACGTATCGTTCACCGCCGTCCCCGCCCACGTGCCGAAGGCGGCGTCCCCCATGTGCACGAGGCGGCCGATCACGGGATAGAGGAGCACCGCGAGCGTTCCGAAGACCGTGTTCGTCGCGATCGCGAAGGAGACCTCGTCGTCGCGCGCCCGGATCACGGGGGCGGTCGCCGCGATCGCGGAGTTGCCACACACGGCGGTCCCGACGCCGATCAGCGTAGCGAGGCGGCCCGGCATGCCCGTGGCGCGTCCCAAAAGGTGGGCCGCCGCGAGCGCGATCGCCATCAGGACGACGATGAGGGCGACCGCCTTCCCTCCGATCTGGAGCACCTGGTGGAAGGAGAAGGTCGCGCCCAGGAGGACGATCGCCGTCCGGAGCACGGCCTGAAACGAGAAGCGGAATCCCGGCTTCATCGCCTCGGGCAGCCGCACCGAGTTCCCGACGATGAGGCCGATCACCACGGCAAACAGGACCTCCCCCAGCACGCCGGTCACGTTCCTGGGCAGGGACTGGTGCACGAGGCGGGCGGAGAGCGCCACGAGCACGGCCAGCGCCAGGCCAGGCAGGACCGGGGCCAGGCCCGACGGCGGTGCAGGGGTGGTGGATGCCGGCGCGCTCTGCGCGCGGGTGGCGGGCATCCGGGTATCTTGCACGCGGGTCCCTGCCGCGTCAAACGAGGTTGACGAATGGCCCGCGGCTACGCACACTCCCGGAATGTTCCGCGGATCGGACATCCCCGAGATCAGCCCCGAAGACCTCGTCCGCACCATCGAATCGGGCGGGCGCATCCGCGTGCTCGACGTCCGGGCGCCGAACGCGCTCGCCACGGGACGCATCGACGTGGGATCGCCCGACCAGTTCCTGAACATGCGCGGATCGGAGGTCATGTCGCTGGGCGACGGGATCCGATCGACCCTCGATCCGGACATGCCGCTCGCGGTGGTCTGCGGTCACGGGAACAGCAGCAAGCAGATCGCGGCGCACCTGAACGGTCTCGGCTACCGGGCCAGCTCCGTGCGGGGTGGGATGGCTGCGTGGGGCGACGCGGTCGTCGCGCGCGACCTGACGCCCCCTCCCGGCTTCGATCACCTCATCCAGTTCGACCGGATCGGGAAGGGCGCGCTCGGCTACCTGCTCGCGGCCAACGGCGAGGGGCTCATCGTGGATCCGCCGAGGAAGCCCCAGGTCTACTTCGACATCGCGCAGGATCTCGGCGTGACGATCGTCGCGGTCGCGGACACCCACGTTCACGCCGACTACATCAGCAGCGCGCCGGCGATCGCGCAGCACTCGAAGATCCCATACTACCTGCACCCGGCGGATTCGATCCTTCCATACGACGGATCGCCCGGCAGGATCCCGTTCGAACCTCTCCGCGATGGACAGACCCTGCGCGTGGGCGGCCGGGACATCGGCGTCGAGCACACGCCCGGTCACACGGAGGGAAGCGTCTGCTATCGGGTGGGGGACGACTGCGTGCTCACGGGCGATCTGCTCTTCATCCGCTCCGTGGGGCGTCCCGATCTCGGCGGGAAGGTCGACGAGTGGACGCCGATCCTATGGAAGAGCCTCTCGCGCTCTCTGTCCGCGTGGGCCCCGGGCATTCGAGTTCTTCCCGCCCACTATGGATCGGACGACGAGCGCGAGTCGGACCGGAGCGTCGGAAGGACCCTCGATCGCGTGCGCCAGGGAAACGAGCCGGTGCGGCTGCTCGGCGACGAGGCCGAGTTCGTAGCGTGGGTGAAGAAGAGAGTGGGCTCGAGCCCAGAGGCGTACCGGAAGATCAAGGCCATCAACCTCGGCCTGCTCCGGGTATACGACTTGGAGGCACAGGAGCTGGAGGGCGGCAAGAACGAGTGCGCGCTCGGGTAGCGCTTCGAGACGCCCCGAACCCGCCAGGCTTTCGTCGGCTATTCCTCCGCGCTGATGTGCTTCTGCAGCAGATCGCGAGCCGGCACTCGCCGTCCCGAGCTCGGGTGCACCACGCGCACCTCGAAGTCGTAGCGGCCGAGGCCGAAGTGCCCCTCAATCCTCCGTAGCAACCCCTCCACCGTCGCGTCCGCGCGGATCGTCCTGCCCCGGCGGCCCGCGCCGTGGGCTCGCGCGACCCCGGCCTCGAAACCCTCCGCATACGCGCTCCGGACCAGCCTGTCCAGGGTCCGCCAGTGGGTTCGCTTGATCTTCCGTACCGCTTGAGTCTGCGTCATGCGTTACCTCCAGCTCCGAGTTCCCCTCCGCCACCTCCTCCCTCAATCATCTTTAACCTTTGATGCACAAAGACTTACGACGTTGCATGGGCTGTCGGGTGGGACGATGGGGACGGACGATCCCCCGCGTGTCCAGCACCCGTCCAACTTAGTGTAATTATAACACTTGAGACCCCTCGACGGGCCCATCAGACCGATCAAGTTTCCATCCGCGGAAGCCGATTCTTTCCGGGATCCCCCAATCCCCCTGCGACCCGGAGTGACGCGCCGTGAAGCTGGTTGCCTGTTCCGAGTGTCACGCGCAGTACGACGTCAGCCAGGCGAGCGGGCCCACCATCGCCTGCCGCTGCGGCGCGACCGTCCGGGCCGAGCCACCCGCCGCGAAGGACGCCACCGTCACCCGCTGCTCCGCGTGCGGCGCCCTCGTGGGCCAGACGGAGCGCGTGTGCGGCTACTGTGGCGCCGGGATCGTGCGTCGGCCGCCGCCGTCCGGCCCGGTCTGTCCGGAGTGCTACGCGCAGAATCCCGAAGGGGCCAAGTTCTGCGTCTCCTGCGCGACCCCGTTCCTCCCGCAGCCGGTGCGCGCGAGCGTCGTCACACTCTCGTGTCCCGTCTGCCCCGTCTCGACACTCGTCGCGCGCGACCTCGGCGGCATCTGGGTGGACGAGTGCCCGTCGTGTCTCGGACTCTGGGCCCCCGGCGACGTCCTCGACCGTCTCGTCGAGCGCGTGCGGGAGCGTGCGACCGCGGAGGGCGCGCCCGCGGCGGGCGGCGAGCGGAAGCGGCGGTCCATCTGGCAGGAAGGGGTCGCCTACCGCAAGTGCCCCGAGTGCGGCGCCGGGATGCAGCGGCGGAACTTCGGACATCGCTCCGGCGTGGTGGTCGACTGGTGCGGGAGCCACGGCACGTGGCTCGACGCGCACGAGCTGGAGGACATCGCCGCATTCGTCCTGGAAGGCGGGCTCAGGGCGCCGGCGGGGGTCAACCCCGCGGGGGGCGAGGAGCGGCCGTGGGGCCTGCCATCCGATCCGAATCGCGCCGCCGCATGGGCGGCCGCGGAGCGGATCATCGCCGACGAGAAGGCGCGCGAGCGCGCCCGCCGGAGCGCGTGGCCCGGCCCGGGCATCCGCCCCGACGCCATTCGAGGAATTGGAGACCTGCTCACGCTCCTGCTCACGCGCCGGATCTGACGCGGCGAGGAGCCGAACCGAGGGAGGAACGATGGGATTCGTGGAGAAGCTGCGCGGCGAGCTGGTCGATGTCATCGAGTGGATCGACGACTCGCGGAACACGGTCGTCTGGCGGTTTCCGCGGTACCACAACCAGATCAAGAATGGCGCCCGGCTGATCGTCCGCCCCGGCCAGTCCGCGGTCTTCGTCGAGCAGGGTCGGGTCGCCGACGTGTTCCAGCCCGGCACCTACGAGCTGGTCACGGCGAATCTGCCCGTCCTGAGCACGCTCCGCGGCTGGAAGCACGGCTTCGAAAGCCCCTTCAAGGCGGAGATCTACTTCGTCGCCACCCGGCAGATCACCGAGCTCAAGTGGGGAACGCCGAACCCGGTCATCCTGCGCGATCCCGGACTCGGGGCGCTGCGGGTGCGCGCCTTCGGCACCTACACCCTGCGCGCCACGCGCCCCGGGGCCCTGCTTCGCGAGCTGGTCGGCACCGACGGGTCGTTCCAGACGGACGAGATCGACGTGTTGCTCCGCTCGATCATCGCCACCGCCTTCACGGATCTGATCGCCGGAGCGCCGGTCGCCCTCGCCGATCTCTCCGCGAACACCATGCGACTTTCCGAGGAGCTCCGGAAGAAGGTGCTCGCCCGCATCGACGACGAGTACGGCCTCGACGTGCCGCAGCTCTACATCGTCAACATCTCGGTGCCGGACGCCGTCGAGCGCGCGCTCGACGCGCGCTCCAGCATGGAGGTGATCGGGGACGTCGACCGCTACCAGCGCTATCAGGTCGGCGCGGCGACGCCGGTCGCGGCCGCCAATCCGTCCGGCGGCATCGCGGGAGCGGGCGTGGGCCTCGGCATGGGGATGGCGTACGCCGGCGCGGCGGTGACGGCCCCGGCGGCCG
>JAEHDN010000172.1 GCA_016880395.1 Candidatus Eiseniibacteriota bacterium | reverse complement strand
TCGTGGCGGTCCCCCTGCCGGTTCGGCTCCAGCTCGTCGAGCGTCACGAGGGCCGGACCGAGCGAGGTCGCGAAGTCCTTTCCCTTGGCCGGCCCGAGCCCGACCGCCATCTCCTTCCGCTGGATGTCGCGAGCGCTCCAGTCGTTCATGATGGTGAAGCCGGCGACGACCGAGCGCCAGTCCTCGGCACGCACGTCCCGTGCCTCGTGCGAGATCACGCAGGCGATCTCCAGCTCGTAGTCGAGCGCGTCGGTCCACGCCGGCTTCTCGATCGGCTCCCCGTCCGCCACGAGCGCACCCGGATTCGTGAAGTAGAAGACGGGAAACTCGTACCACTCGGGCGGCACCGTGAGTCCGCGTCGGGCGCGCGCGTTCCGCACGTGGGTTTCGAAGGCATAGAAGTCGCGGATGCTGGGCGGATGCGCCACGGGCGGGTGGAGCGTCGCCGTGGCGCGGGGATGGAGCGCCGACTCGAGCCGGTCCCGGAGCGGGCCGGAGAGCCCGGTCGCGCGCGCCACGGTCTCGCGCGCGACGAGGAGCCCGTGGTCCCAGTCCTGGAGCAGCGTCTCCATCGTCGCGAGAAGGGCCGGACTCGCCTCGGGAACGTCGAGCGCGGCGGCGGCGCGGGCCAGCTCGAGCACGTGGCCGTCGAGGAGGGCCCCCAGGGCGCGCGAGCCCGCCCCCTCCGGGGAGAAGGAGACGAGGCGCATCGTGGGGCTAGAGGTTGCCCCGAAGCGCTTGCTCCCGCTCGATCGCCTCGAAGAGAGCCTTGAAATTGCCCTTCCCGAATCCGCGGCTGCCCTTGCGCTCGATCACCTCGTAGAAGACGGTGGGGCGATCCTGGACGGGCTTCGTGAAGAGCTGGAGCAGATAGCCTTCCTCGTCCCGATCGACCAGGATGCCGAGCTTCGCGAGCGCGGCCTTGTCCTCGTCGATCTTGCCCACCCGGTCCTCGAGCACCTCGTAATACGAGTAGGGAACGCTGATGAAGGGCACGCCGGACTCGCGGAGCCGCGCCACCGTCGAGATGATGTCGCTCGTCGCGAGCGCCACGTGCTGGACGCCGGCGCCGCGGTAGTAGTCGAGGTACTCCTCGATCTGGGACTTCCGCTTTCCATCGGCGGGCTCGTTGATCGGGAACTTCACCTTCCCCGATCCGTCCGCCATCACCTTGGACATGAGCGCGGAGTACTCCGTCGAGATGTCCTTGTCGTCGAAGTGCTGGAACTGGGTGAATCCCATGACGTCGCGGTAGTAGGCGACGTAGCGGTTCATGTCTCCCAGCGCGACGTTCCCGACCATGTGGTCCACGTAGAGGAGCGGCCCCTCCGCCGGACGCTGCCCCGTCGGCTGGAAGCCCGGCAGGAACGGCCCGCGATAGTTCGTGCGGTCGATGAAGGAGTGGATCGTGTCGCCGTAGGTCGCGATCGCGGCGCGGCGGATCGAGCCGTGATCGTCGGAGATCGTGGTCGGCTCCTGGACGCCGCGGGCTCCCCGCTTGGTCGTCTCGCGGTAGGCCCGGTCGACATCCTCCACCTCGAGCGCGATGTCCCGCACGCCGTCGCCGTGGCGGTTCACGTGCTCGGCGATCGGCCCGTCGGGGCCGAGCGGTGCGGTGAGCACGAATCGGATCTTCCCCTGCTGGAGCAGGTAGGACGCGCGGTCCCGGATCTTGGTCTCGAGGCCGGAATAGCCGGTGACCGTGAACCCGAAGGCGTGGGTGTAGTAGAACGAGGCCTGGCGGGCGTTCCCCACCCAGAACTCGACGTGGTCGACGGAGCGGATCTTCAGGAAATCGTCGTTCGCGGACATCCGCGTCCTCCTCGAAACCGGTCCCGCCGGCCGCCCATCCGGGCTCGGATCAGGTGGATGAGTCGCAGTACCCGGTCATTGTACGCCGGGTCGCGAGCGGCGCAACGCGGAAAGCGTATACTGCTGCGCCATGGGCGCATGGGCTCTGGCCGTGCTGGCGGGCCTGTACGTGGCCGCCGTCTGGGCCGCAACGAGCACGCCGGGGCCGCAGAACTGGGGCGTCCATCTGGCCGCGTTCCTGTCGCCGGGGAAACAGCACGCGCTGATCGCGCTCATGGTCGCATCGGTGGCCGGACTTGCCCTCGCCGCCTCCAGACCGCCCGCCACGAGCGTGAGGCGAGAGACGCCTCGAGGGCGCCGAACGCCAAAGGGGCGCCGGGAGCCCATGCAGCGCCCGAGACCGAAGCCGGGCTGGGGACAGCCCTGGCTCTTCCTGCTCCCCCTCTACGGCGTCCTTCTCTATCTCCTCCGCGTCCGGACGCACTTCCTCGGCGACGGCGGCGTCTGGATGAACATACTCCTCGGAGGGGGCCCCGAACCCTTCAGCGAGCCGCTCAGCGGCCGTGCGTGGGTCGCGTTCCGGGATATCGCCCGGGCCGCGGGATGGCCCATGAACGACGCCACGTTCGCGATCCTCCCCGTTCTCTGCGGAGTCGCGTCGGCCGCGCTCTCGTGGCTTCTCCTCGAGGAGGCGCTGCCGGGAGTGTCCCCGAAGCGCCGGGCGATCGCCTGGGCGCTCTTCCTCACCATGGGCTTCACGCAGATCTACTACGGCTACGTCGAGAGCTATCCCATCGCGAGCGTCGCGATCATGGGCTACCTCTGGCTCGCGCTGCGTCACGCGCGCGGTGGGGACTCTCCGTGGCTCCTCGGCGCGGCGCTCGCGCTCGCGGTGGGGTTCCATCTGATCGCGATCGTTCTCTACCCGTCCTATGTGGTCGCCGTGGTCCGTCACGAAGGGACGCCGGGCGCCAAGACCGCGCGCCTCGTGGCACCGCTCGTCCTCGCGCCTCTTGTCTTGACCGCGGCCGGCATGCGGCCAGCCCAGTGGCTGCGGCCATTCGAGACCGTGGCGGGCGCCGCGGGGACCGCGGGAGGAGCCACGCTCATGCGACCCTACCCGATCCTCTCGCTCCTCCATGCGACGGACATCGCGAATGCCCTCCTCCTCGTCGCGCCGGTGCCCCTCCTCATGGGGCTCGCGTGGGCGCTGGAGAAGCGCGGACGGATCCGCCCGGGTCGGCCCGCGACGGAGGTGCTCGCCGCGGCGGCGGTCGCCGGGCTCGCGGCGCTCTTCGCCCTCGTGCTCCCGGTCGCTCCCGCGCAGGACTGGGATCTCACCGCGGTCCTCATCCTGCCGGCGGCCGTGGCGGCCATCGTCGCCGCCCAGATGCTCGACGCTCCGCGCGTTCGGGCAAGCAGCCTCATCGCGCTTTCGGCGGCCTCGCTCCTCGCCTTCGTGGCGGTGAACGCAGCGGAGGAACCCTCGATCGCGAGGTACAAGGTCCTGCTCGCTCCGGATGCGACCGTATCCGCGTACGGACGCGGGTACGGCCACAGCATGCTGTCGGAGTTCTACGAAGATCGCGGGATCCTGGACTCCGCGCTCGTCTATGCCGATCTCGCGCTCCGCTCGGAGCCGACCAATCCCCGCTACTGGCTCCGCGAGGGAACCATCCTCTACAACCAAAAGCGGTACGACGAGGCCATCCCGAAGCTCGAGGAGTCGATTCGCCGGGGGACGAGCCGGGTCGCGGCGCACTACAATCTAGGGCTCGCGTTCGCACGGACGCACCGATACGGGGAGGCGGCTGCGGAGTTTCGGACCGCGATGGCGATGGATGGGACCAACCCCGAAGACCCACACCATCTCGCGTTGATGCTCTACGACTCTGGCTATCCCGACTCGGCCCGGACGATGTGGGAGGATGTGCTCCAGCGCTGGCCGACCTACGCGCTCACCGCGAGAGCGTTGGCGCGGCGGTTCCCGCCGGGAGCTCCCGCTCGATGAGCGCGAAGACGTCGCGCACCTGCTCGTGTCCGATGGAGAGGAGGAACTGGGGGTTCCGGCCGTAGCTCTTCGCGCCGAGCATGTAGAAGCCGGGCTCCGGATTGCGGAGTGATTCGGGACCGTGCGCGACCTGCGCCAGGCAATCTCCGGCCGCGTCCGGCGATG
>JAEHDN010000171.1 GCA_016880395.1 Candidatus Eiseniibacteriota bacterium | reverse complement strand
TGAAGTCCTGGTCTCCCTCGGAATAGGCCTCGTCCGCGACGATGGTGCCCCCGAGCGCGTGGTAGGCCTCCGTGAAGTAATTGGCGAGCCCGACGCTGTAGTCGTTCTTGATGTCCCGGAACACCGCTGCCTTCGTGAGCCCCAGCTTTTCCTTCGCGAACTTGGCGATCATCTGCCCTTGGAACGGATCGATGAAGCAGACGCGGAAGATGTAGTCGCCGATCTCGGTGACGCGCGGGTTCGTGGAGGAGGGGGAGATCATCGGCACGCCGGACTGCTGGCAGATGGGAGCCGCGGCCATGCTGCGGCTGGAAGCCACCTCGCCCAGGACCGCGATCACGCCGTCCTGGTCGACCAGCTTGTTCACCGCGGTCGCGGCCTCTTCCGGCTTCGACTGATCGTCCTCGACCAGAACCTTCACCTTCGTTCCGCCGATGCCGCCGGCGGCGTTCAGGTTGTCCATGAAGAGCTCGATCCCGTTCTTCGACGAGATCCCGAACGTGGCGGTGGTGCCCGTGAGCGAGCCGTATTCGCCGATGACGAGCTCGTTGCTGCGCTTGGCGCAGCCGGTCGTCAGCGCGGCGGCCGTCGCGAGAAGGGCGGCGAGCCACCAGGTTCTGCGGAACCGGACCATGCTCCATCCTCCATGGCGTAAGTAATTGCGTTCCAACGCGATTTCCGGGCTGACCGCCACCGGCACCCTAGCCGATGGCCCGGTCCGTTTCAAGGGTCAACCGGCGTCTCCGCGAGCGGAACCGCCTTGCCGCCGCGGATCGTGAGCCGCTCGGGGAACGCGGGCACCATCGGCTTGAGCGCGCGGAGCGAGCGCTCCTCCTCGCCGTCGTACACCTGTCCGCGGAGCGCCTCCTTGAGCTGCGAGGTGGTGAACGCCCCGGATTCCACCGCCCGGGCGATCGCGAGCCCCGTGAGATAGCCGCGCACGGACATCCGCGTGGGCGGCTCCTTGTTCACACGCTTGTAGGCCGTCTCGAACGCGGCACGGGGCGTATCGTCGAGCGAGTACTCGGAGAGGAAGAGGATCGCCCCCTCCAGCCCTTGCCGCGACTCCTCGTTCAGGGGCTCGGGATCCATCGACTGGAACCCGAGCACGTGCGCATCCGGCCAGACCGATCGGAGCTGCGCGCCCGCCAGGCCGACGAGCTGGGGCGAGCCGATCATCACGAGGGCCGTGGGCTTCTTGTCGCGCAGCTTCTGCAGCTCCTTCGAGAGATCGGCCTCACCGTTGCGCACCCGCTCCGTGCCGACCACGCGCACCGCCGCGAAGTCGCACGCCTTCGCGACCGCGGCCGCCAGGAGCGAGTCGTCGCGCGCGCGCGACACGAGGAGCGCGACCGAGGACCGCGGCGACTCGGCCGCGAGCTGGCGCGCGAGCGCCTGGGCGAGCGGCTCGGTGCCGATGTGGAGCTGGAAGATGCCATCCCCCAGGATCGAGAGCCGCTCGTTGGTGGCCGACGGCGAGATGAGGACGGCGTCCGTGACCTGGGTCGCCGCCGCGAGCGGCGCCGTGTTCGCGCTCAGGATCTCGCCGACGAGGAGCGACACGCCATGGTCCTTGAGGAGCCAGCGGGCCTTGCGCGCGCCCACGAGCGGATCGCCCTCGGAGTCGTGGAGGATCAGGCTCAGGCGAGGCGCCCAGTCCCGGTTGTGCTCGTCGATCGCGACCCGGAGGCCGTTCACGAAGGTGCGGCCGAAGCGCTCGTACTTGCCGCTCAGGGGGACGACGACGCCGATCCGCGTGAGCCCTTCCTCCGCGCGCTTCACGGGCACGGAGTCGAGGGGACAGGAGCCGACCGTGTTCAGGATCGCCTGGAGTGCGGGCCGCTCCGCCGTCGCTGGGCCGGAGGCGAGGCCGGTGCGCGCGGCCCACCCCTGCTCGGCCGTTCGCGTCACGGGATCGAGTCGCGCGACCTCGGGCGTGCCGGCGTACTCGACCGCCCAGGCCGCCGCGGCGGGATCTTTCGGCCGCTCGAGGAGCCGCGTCTTGAGCTCGGCCGCGCGGTTCGGCGGGTACTTGCGCGCGTCGGGCGGGTCCACGCGAGGAGCGGCCGGCGCGGATGGGGCGCCCTTGGCGGTTGCGGCCTTGGCGTCCGGCTTCGCGGTGGTCCCCTTCTCTTTCGGCTTGGCGGAGGCGGCCTTCGGCGCGGCCACCTTCGCCCCCGCCGAATCGGCCGGGGCGCCCGCGGAGCAGGCGAGGGCCAGGAGGAGCGCGCCCAGGCGCGCGGCCGGACGCAGCACGAGGTCAGCGCGAGGCATGAAGGGGCGCGTGCTCCCGCGCCAGCGCGACGTAGCTCGCCGCGGACTCGAGCAGCGTCCCGCGGACGCGCTCGGGAATGGGGCCACGGACAGTGGCCGGAACCCCGGCGACGAAGGAGCCGGGCGGGATGCGCGTGCCCTCGAGGACGACGCTGCCGGCCGCGACCAGCGTCTCGGCGCCGATGTCGGCGTCGTCCAGCACGATCGCCCCCATGCCGATCAGGCAGCGGTCGCCGATCCGGGCGCCGTGGAGGATGGTCCGGTGCCCCGCCGTCACATCGTCTCCGACCACCAGCGGGCTTCGCCCACGGGTGACGTGGAGGATGCAGCCGTCCTGGATGTTCGTACGCGCCCCGATGCGGATCGGACCCACGTCGCCGCGCACCACGGAGCCGTACCAGACGCTCGCCTGCTCGCCCAAAACGACGTCGCCCACCACGACGGCGGTGGGCGCGACGAAGACCGACGAGGGCACCGCGGGAGTCCTACCCCCGAACGGGGCGATCATGGGCGGACCGGCATCCGGTGCAAGCCTACAGATCCTCGGGATTCCACTTCCCGAAATCCTCGGGGTTCATCTCCTCGAGATAGCGGCGCAGCTCCTCCGCCTTCTCCTCGGGCGACTTCTCGGGTGATGTGCTCTCCTTCGGCGTCTGCGACGACTTCTCGAAAACCTGATCGACCACGAAGATCGGAACGCGCGAGCGCAGCGCGATCGCGATGGAATCGCTGGGACGCGCGTCCACGGGAACCGCGCCGTGTCCTCCGTCCACGTAGATGTTCGCGAAGAAGGTGGTGTCCTTGAGATCGGTGATCACGACGCGCGAGATCTTGGCCTTGAGGATCTCGACCATGGAGACGCAGAGATCGTGCGTCAGCGGGCGAGCGTAGCGCTTGCCGGAGAGCTCCATGTGGATCGCGACGGCCTCGTTCTGCCCGATCCAGATCGGCAGGACGCGCGAGCCTTCGATCTCCTGGAGAATCACCACGGGACTCTTGGACCGCTCATCGATCGCGATCCCGCCCACGCGGACTGGAATCATACCCATCGGATCAGGGTGACCTTGTGGACGAGCCCGAGCCCGAGCGCGGCGGAGCGGGCGGCGGAGGCGCCGGTGTGCCGTTCCCCTTGCCGGAGTCGTCGTCCTCGAGCCGTGGAGCGGGCTTTTCCATGTTCTCGAGCATCCACTTCGCGGACGCCCCGAGCTCCGTGTCGCCGTACTTCTTGATGAACTCCTCGAACTCCTTGCGGGCGCTGTCGTACTCGCTTAGCTCCTCCGCATACGTGAAGCCTATCATGAAGCGCGCCTGCACCGAAACCGAGTCGTCCGGGAAGCGCTGCACGAGCTTCCGGTAGAGATCGATCCGCTGGAGTGGCGTGGACGCTGCCTGCGCTTCCTTGAAAAGATCGGCTGCCGTCTTGTTCGGCGCGATCGCGGCGCGGATGGAATCGTCGAAGACGGAGACGTTGTAGAATTGCCTCAGCGTGTCCGTGAGCGCCAGCCCGTACGTCTCGCGCCGCTCCGTGCGCATCCGCGTGAGGATGCGGTCGCGGGCCGTCTCGAACGGCTGCACGGTCTCGTCCTCGCGTTCCTCGACCCGGATCAGGTGCCATGATTTCGGGCCCTTGATCGGCTGACTCACCTCGCCCACCGGCACGCGGAAGGCCGCGTCCCGGATCGCGGGCGCCGTGCCGATCCCCGCGATGATGTCGGACTCCTTCGAGACCCAGCCGAGCATGCCGCCGTTGGTTTTCGTCTGCTTGTCGGTGGATTGTTTGGCCGCGGTCGCGTCCCAAAGGGCGCCCTTCACGAGCGCCTTCCGCACATCGAGCGCCTTCGCCTTCGTGGGAATGGCGATGTGTCGCACGCGGGCGCGGGGATGGATCGTGTACTCGTCCTTGTGCGCTTCGTAGTACGCGTGCGCGGCGGAGTCCGGAATCGCGGGAAGAGCGGCCAGCTTCATCTCGTAGTAACGGCGCAGCATCATGTCCCTGGTCGTCTGCTTCATCTGGGCCTGGTAGGTCGAGTCGCTCTCGACGTTGGCCCGCTTCGCGGCCTGATAGAAGATCTCCTGCGTGACGAGGCGGTTCACGGCCTCCTTGTAGCCTTCCTCCTCCCGGAGCTGGGCCTGGATGCCGACGGGGGCCGTCGCGATGAGGGAGTCCACCTCGTGCCGGGTGATCCGCCGCGTCCCCACGACCGCGAGAACGGGACCGGTCGTGTCCGGCTGTCCCGGTCTCCATACCTTGGCCCCCGACGCTGTGGATGCACCCGGGCCCTGGGCGG
>JAEHDN010000170.1 GCA_016880395.1 Candidatus Eiseniibacteriota bacterium | reverse complement strand
GTCGCATGCTCGATCGACGTGGCGCCCGCGCGCACCGCGTCCCGCGCGCCGTCCGGGCCGTAGGAATGGACCGCGACCCGCTTCCCCCGTCCCTTGGCGGCGTCCACGGCCGCCTTCAGCTCTTCGTACGTGTAGGTCTCGTCGCCTGACACGTCGCCCCCGGTGCCGGTCGAGCCGTATATCTTGATCACGTCGGCGCCGGCCGCGATGTTCTGGCGCACGACCCGCATCACCTCCGCGATCCCGTCGGCCGTGCCTCCCAGCGGCTCCACCAAGCCGGGATGGAACGGCTGAGCCGTGGGTTGGAGCCCGTGCCCGCAGACGAACATCCGCGGGCCGACCATCGCGCCGCTCTGGATGAGGTCGCGCATCGCGATGTCCATGTAGTCCCACGAGCCGAGATCCCGCACGGTGGTGACGCCCGCCTCGAGCGTCCGCCTGGCGTTCCCCTGTGCGAGAAAGACGGTCGCGGCGGTCGGGCGGCCGCTGAGCTCTTGCCACGGATTGGTCCCGGCCTTGCCGTCCCAGGAGTAGGTCAGGTGGGTGTGGACGTCGATCAGCCCGGGGACGCCGGTGTAGCGCGACAGGTCGACCTCGTTGGCGCCGGATGGGATCGGCGTTCGGCTCGCCGGTCCGACCGCGCGGACCTTCTCTCCCTCGATGACGACGACCGCGTCCTCGATGACCGGGCCGGCTTCGGTGACGAGCCGTCCGAACCGAAGCGCGACGACCCGCGGGGCGGTCGTCGCAAGGTTGCCGGCGGCTCCCGTCGGCGCCGGGGACGCCATCGAGAGCGCCGCGGCCAGGGCGACGAGGAGCGAGCATCGCATGCGTGTACGGGGGAGCGTCGGCATGGCCGGAACCCTACATCGGTCGGGGAGCGGCGGGAACCCCCGATCTTCCGGGTTGGCGGTCTGGCCGAGGCGGCCCATACTGCCGCCCCATGTCGGCTAGCGCGGTGCAGGGGAGTCCCAAGGCGAGCCCCATCCATGTCGAGGATCTCCACCACGCCTACGGCTCCGTCGTCGCACTGGATGGAATCTCCTTCGAGGTCGGCCCGGGCGAGTGCTTCGGGCTCCTCGGCCCCAACGGCGCGGGCAAGACCACGACGATCCTCGCGATCGTGGGGGCGCTTCGCCCTGACCGGGGCTGGGTCGCCATCCAGGGCGAGCGCGACCCCACGCGCCCCGCGGTCCGGTCGCGGATCGGAGTCGTGCCGCAGTCGATCGCCGTGTATGCCGATCTGACCGGCGAGGAGAACCTCGCCTTCTTCGGCACGCTCTACGGACTGCGCGGAGCCAGGCTCCGGGAGCGGATCGAGATGGCGCTCGAGTTCGCCGGACTCGCCGAGCGTCGGAAAGATCGCGCCTCCACCTACTCCGGTGGCATGCAGCGCAGGCTCAACATCGTGTGCGGCCTCCTCCACGATCCGCAGGTCATCCTCATGGACGAGCCGACGGTGGGGGTCGATCCGCAGTCGCGGAACCTGATCTTCGAGAACATCGAAGCCCTGAAACGGCTCGGCCGGACGGTCCTCTACACGACGCACTACATGGAGGAGGCGCAGCGCCTCTGCGATCGCGTCGCGATCGTCGACCGCGGGCGGGTCCTCGCGCTCGACCGCGTGGAAGGGCTCCTGCGGCTCGCCCCGGTCGAGCGCCCGGACCTCGAAGCGGTCTTCCTCCACCTGACCGGCACAACGCTCCGCGACCGATGAGCGCGGCGCTCGCGATCGCACTTAAAGACTTGAAGCTCCTCGCGCGGGATCGCGCCGGCTTCTTCTGGGTGCTCCTCTTCCCGCTCCTGATCGCTCTCTTCTTCGGATCGATCTTCGCGGGCGGCGAGTCCCGCGCGCCGATGCCGATCGCGCTCGTCGACCAGGACCGCTCGGCCTTCTCCCAGGGCATGGCCGCGGAGCTCGGCCGCTCCGAGGCGCTCCGCGTCCGCGCAATGCCGCTCGACTCGGCGCGCACGGCGGTGCGACGGGGACAGCTCACGGCCTACGTGCTCTTTCCGCCCGGCTTCGGGCGGACGCTCGGCTTCGGGGGCCCGGGAGACAGCTCGATCGAGCTCGGACTCGATCCGAGTCGGCGCGCGGAGACGGGCTACCTGAAGGGGCTCGTCACGCAGGCGCTCTTCGCATCCCTCCTCGGTCAGTCCTCGTCGAGCCCGGCGCGTGAGGCCGCGCGCGAGCGCATCGCGATGCTCGATGCGGACACCACGCTCTCGCCACTACGGCGCGAGGAGCTGACGGTCTTCTACAACGAGCTCGACCGGTTCCTGGGCTCCCTCGACCTGGTGGAGCGGCACACCGCGGCCGCCGGCGACACGGCCGCGCCGCCGCGAGCCGCCGGGCCGAGCATCCGCACCATGGACATGACCGCCGAGGCGGCGGAGCCCCGAAGCGCGTTCGAGGTCACGTTCCCGTCGGCCGTCATGTGGGCGCTGATCGGCGTCTGCATGAGCTTCGCCATCTCGATCGTGCACGAGCGCCTCACCGGTACCCTGCTCCGCCTTCGGCTCGCGCCGATCTCCCGGACGCAGGTGCTCCTCGGCAAGGGCCTCGCCGCGTTCCTCGCAGCCATGGGATCGACCGGCCTCCTGCTCACGTTCGGGTCGCTCGTGCTCGGCGTGCGCGTGACGAACCCGCTCGGTCTGCTCGCGGCGCTCGCCGCGTCCGCCTTCTGCTTCGTCGGGATCATGATGGTGATCTCGACGCTGGGGCGGACCCACCAGGCGGTCGCGGGCGCCGGATGGGCGATCCTGCTCGTGATGTCCATGACGGGCGGCGGGATGATCCCGCTCATCGCGATGCCGTCCTGGATGGCGGCCGTCAGCAACTTCAGCCTCGTGAAGTGGGGGGTGCTGGCCATCGAGGGCGCGATCTGGCGCGGATTCTCCTGGACGGAGATGGCGCTCCCGCTCTCGATCCTCGTCGCCGTCGGCGTGGTCGGGCTGGTCATCGGCGCGCGAAATCTAGAGAAGGCGCAGTCCTAGCCCCGGCCGGGCTGGAGCCAGGCGGGGACCCCCGCTCCTCCCGACACGCCGCCAGTTGCGGAGCCCCCCAGGGCACGCTACGGTTGAGGGTGATGGTCTCCTCCCGCATGACACGCGCGCGCGTTCGGGCGACGCTCGCAGCCCTGGCCGCCGCGGCGATGATCGCGGGATGCGGATTGGGCCGCCGCGAGCCCGCGGCCGAAGCTTCGCCGGCGCCTCGTCCCGACACTTCCCCCGCCGTAGCGATCACGCTCACCCCGGTCGGCCGGTTCGACTTCTCCGCGCCCCGGGCGGCTACCCCCGCCATCCTGGCCGAGGAGTTGAGCGGGATCGCGTGGCTCGAAGGGGATCACTACGTGGCGATCGGCGACGAGCACGCCACGATGCATCGCCTCGAGATCGAAGTGGACCGGGAGACCGGACGGATCGAGCGCGTCCACTTCGAGAAGGCCATCCCGCTCCTCGACGAGAAAGGGGTCGCGATCCCCGACTCGATCGGACCGGACCGGGAGGGGATCGAGGTCAACCCGGACGGTACCGTCTGCATCTCGAACGAGCGCACCGGAGGCGATCAGGGCCGGCCCTCGATCGCATGCCACCGGCTCGACGACGGCCGGATGACGCGCCTCATCCGGACGGAGGGCCAGGACATGCTCCGCGTCTTCTCCACGGAGCGGCTGAACGGCGGGTTCGAGACGCTCACGCGTCGCCCGGACACGGGCGAGATCTGGACGGCGAACGAGATGCCGCTCACGATCGACGGCGATCCGCCCACCGACACCACAGGCGCCGTCGTGCGGCTGCAGAAGCTCGACCGCGCGCTGAAGCCGGTCGCGCAGTACGCGTACCGGCTCGACTCCTATCCCCAGAAGATCACGATCCCGCCGAAGCTGCGGGGATACGCGGTCAACGGCCTCTCGGAGATGCTCGCGCTCCCGGGAGGGGGGCTCCTCGCGCTCGAGCGCACGTTTGCCGGGGACTCGTCGGGGCTGCCGAACCT
>JAEHDN010000169.1 GCA_016880395.1 Candidatus Eiseniibacteriota bacterium | reverse complement strand
TGGGGGGGGCGCTCAGGCCGCGAACAGCGCGCGGAGGCTCGTGGCGTCGAGCCCGGCCAGGGTGTCCACCACGCGGTGGGCGGCGCCGAGCTTCGCGGCCGGATAGCTGTTGGTCACCGCCACCACCTTCATTCCCGCGGCCCGTGCGGCCGCGATGCCGGGCATGGAATCCTCGAAGACCACGCAGTCCTCCGGCCGCAGGCCGGGCGCCCGCTCGGCCAGCCGCCGGGCGGCGGTCAGGTACGGCTCCGGGTGGGGCTTGCCCTGCCGGACGTCGCGGGCGCCCACGATCGCGTGGAAGGGCTCGCGCAGCCCGCCCGCGGACAGGATGGCCTCGATCTCCTCGCGCAGGGCGCCCGAGGCGATGGCCACCGGGACCTCGGCCGCGAGCGCGCGCACGAGGGATTCGATCCCGCCCCTGAGCCTCCAGAGCGTCCGCCCTCCGGGGCTCCGCTTCCCGCGGATCATCGCGACCACGAGCGAGCGGTGCTTCCGCTCCATGTCGCGCATGATCGGGAAGGAGGCGTCGAGCGAAAGCCGCCGCGCGTCCCCGGCGAAGACGCCGCGCACCACCGTGCCGATGAGCGTCGAAGCGGCTTCCTCCCCCATGTGCCGCGCGGCGAAGTCGTGCACCGTCTCGTCCGCCGGGGAGCGCCGAGCGAAGAAGGGCTCCGCGACGAGCCGGAGCTTCCCGCGCGCCGAGAGCGCCCCGAAGCCGATCAACGCGGGCGGGGAGAGCGGGAGGAGGTGGAGCCGTCCCCCTTTCAGGATGTAGCGCCGGGCCGCCTCGGGCCTCGCCACGACCTTCTCGGACGCGAGCCCGAGCTCGTCGGCGAGCTTCGATGCGGCGCCGTCCAAGCCCTGGATGCCGTTCGCGGCCCACTCCACGCGATAGCCCGCGTCCTCCTGCGTGCGGATGCGCCCTCCCGCGCGCGGGCCGGCCTCGTAGACGGTGAGATCGAGGGGAAGGGTGCGTCGCGCGGCCTCGCGGCGGACGAAGTGGGCGACCGAGAGCCCGGCGATCCCCGCGCCGAGGATCGCGACGCGCATCAGCGAAGGGCCGGCTCGACCACGTCCGCGAGCGCGTCGAGGAAGAGCGGGAAGTCGTTGAGCGATTCCGAGCGCGTGAACGTGCGGAACCCGAGCTTCCGCGCCTGGTCTCCGTAGAGGAGGTCCACCTCGTAGAGCGTCTCGACGTGGTCCGAGACGAAGCTGATCGGGATGACGAGCACGTCCTTCACCCCCTGGGCGGCGAGCCGGGCGATCATCTCGCCCGTGCTCGGGCCGATCCAGGGGACCGGGCCGACCCGGCTCTGGTAGGCGAGGACGTGCGGCAGGGGCGGGAGCTCGGCCAGGATCGCCTTCATGCAGGTCTGGATGTGCCCGCAGTAGGGATCGCCGTCGTCGATGAAGTGCTGCGGGAGCCCGTGCGCGCTCACGAGGATCGTGGGGGTCGCGCCGGCTGGGATCGTGGCGAGCGCCGCCTTGGCCCGCGCGGCCATCGCCCGGATGTAGCTCGGATGGTCGTGCCAGGCCTCGATCACGTCGAGCGGGAGCTTCGTGCCGCGGCGCTTCATGACGCGACGCAGCTCCGCCGCGCTCGATCCCGTGGTCGCGATCGAGTAGTGGGGATAGAGCGTCAGGGCGAGGAGCCGGTCCACGTTCTTCGACTCGAGATCGTCCAGCGCGTCGGCCGTCGTGGGATTCCAATAGCGCATGGCGAGCGCGAACTCGACGTCGTGCCCGCGCGCGCGGAGCCGCTCCACCATGCCGCGCCCCTGGAGCGTGCTCCAGCGGACGATCGGCGAGCCGCCGCCGATCTTGTGGTAGTTCTCCTGCACTTCCTTCGTCCGGCTGTACGCGATCATGCGGCCGATCGCCCACTGACCGATGGGGCCGCCGGGAAGCCGGATGATCTCGCGGTCGCTGAAGAGCCGGATGAGGAAGGGGCGTACGGCCTCGAGCCGGTCGGGACCGCCGAGATTGAGGAGGAGGATTCCGGTCTTCAGACGGTCCTCGAGAAGATCGGCTTCTGCGTCTCCCGCCCGGGCAGGTACGCGTCGAACTCCATGCAGACGTTCCGCACGAAGAGCCGCCCCGCCTCCGTGACCGTGATCGCGTCCGGAGTCCGCGTGACGAATCCGTTCGCTCCCGGTCCCTCGTCGAGCCGCAGGAGCGAATCGGCGAAGTAGGACGCGAAGTCGAGCTGGTACTGGCGCTCCAGCGCCCGGATGTCGAGATGGAAGTTGCACATCAGGCTCTGGATCACGTCCCGGCGGATCTCGTCGTCCCGGCTTCGCTCGAAGCCGCGCTCGATTGGAGGAAGGCCCTTGTCGAGGGCGTCCTTGTAGCGATTCAGCTTCTTCGTGTTCTGGGCGAACGCGCCCCCCAGATCTCCGATCGAGGAGACGCCGAAGCCCACCGAGTCGCGGGCAGGGTGCGTGGTGTAGCCCATGAAATTCCGGAAGAGCGTGTGCTCCCGCGCCGCCACGGCGAGCGAGTCGTCCCGGACCGCGAAGTGGTCCATCCCGATCTGCTGGTAGCCGGCGCCCGTGAAGAGCTCGTACGCAATTCCAAAGAGCTCGAGCTTCACCTCCCGGGGCGGCAGATCCTCGAGGTGGATCGCCTTCTGGTGCGCCTTGATCCAGGGCACGAACGCGTACGAGTAGCAGGCCACGCGGTCGGGCCGGAGCTCGAGGGCCAGCTCGATGGTCTTCCGGAAGCTCTCGGTCGTCTGGTGGGGCAGCCCATAGATGAAGTCGAAGTTGATCGACTCGAAGCCGAGCTCGCGCAGGTAGAGGTGCAGATCGCGCGTCTGGTTGAAAGTCTGGTACCGGTTCACCGCTTCCTG
>JAEHDN010000168.1 GCA_016880395.1 Candidatus Eiseniibacteriota bacterium | reverse complement strand
TCGTAGACGTTGACCCAGCGCGGCACGAGGCCCGGGTGGTGATGGGCGAGCCTCTTGGGCGGAAAGCGGATCGGCGCGCCGAATCGCGGATAGCGGAGGCTCCAGAGCGCGATGGGGCTCCCCAGTGTATAGAGGAGCGCGAGCGTCTCGCCCCGCTCGAGCGGGGTCGGGCCGATCCGGGCGCGCACCTCGGGAGCGAGGAAGGATCCCCGGCGCTTCGCGAGGTCGTAGACATAGGTACTCGCGATCACGGTCCCGAGGCTGTGGGCCACGATGCAGAGGGGAGCGCGCGGGCCCGCGCGCTCGGCGAGCCGCGCCAGGGCCGACGCCACCTCCAGATGGACGGCGTCGTAGGCCGAACGGTCGGAGGGCGCCGGCTGGTACGCGATCGCGTCGGCGGCGAAGTCGACCATGAAGTGGCGGAGCTTCCCCCAGCGGAGCGGGCCGGCCCGATCGAGCCGCTCGTAGAGCCGGTCCTCGCGGTTCTGGAGTCCGGCGCTCCAGTTGACCTCCTCGAAGACGAGCCTGGGCGCAGGCTCGCCGCCGGCGCTGGGCTCAACCTGCCGGGCGAGCGCCCGCTGCATGGAGACGGAGTACCCGGGCTCGGTCCGGCCGATGCCGTGGATGAAGGCGACCGCAATCGGATGGGGCATGCCCGATGTATCGGTCCGCGCCGCGCGCGACTTGAGCGGGCGTGGCCGGAATCGGGTAGCGCGAACCGGCTCGCTGTGTGAAAGAATCGTGGCATGGACGAGGCGACGAGCGAGCCGGGCGGAAGGAAGGAGATGGTCGAGGCGAGAGCCCGGCGACCCAGGTTCTTCGGCGCCGGCGAGGCGGCGCGCAGGCGGGCCGCGCTCTTGATCGCCCTCGCGGTCGACGCGCTTCAGATCCTGGTGTTCCCCGCCTTCTTTCCCGGCATCGTCTCGCCCTTCGACAACACCCTCGACGTCGTGACCGGGATCTTCATGATCCTGCTCCTCGGTTGGCATCTGGCCTTCCTGCCCACGTTCATCGTGGAGGTGGTGCCGTTCGTCGATCTCTTCCCCTCGTGGACGCTCGCGGTCCTGTTCGTGACGCGGAAGAAGATCACATCTTCTCCAGCTGCAGATTCCCCTCGATGAATTTCGGGCGGAAGCGGAACGCGTCGATGAGCCATCGTCCCGACGCGCGGGAGAGGTGGAGGTCGTAGGCTCCCACGAACGTCCGCGTGTTCAGCCCCGAGACATTCCTTCTGTAGTGGTAGGCGATGCCGTAGCAGGACGCGTCCGCCTCGCTCCCCGACACGCGCACCCGGAAGTTCCCCACCTGATGGTGCACGGCCCCGATGGGATCGAGCCCCTGCTTCCAGCCCTGCACGATCTGATCGGCCGGGACGCGTGAGGCGGGGAGTCCGGTGACACCGCTCATGTCGAAGAGCACCTCGTCCGTGAACCAGGCGCGGACCGCCGCCCAGTCCTTCTCATCCGTCGCCACGAAGAGACGCGTGATCGCGTCCTCCACGTCCAGCCGATCGGCCCAG
Source organism: Candidatus Eiseniibacteriota bacterium (assembly GCA_016880395.1). Classification (GTDB taxonomy): domain Bacteria; phylum Eisenbacteria; class RBG-16-71-46; order SZUA-252; family SZUA-252; genus WS-9. The sequence goes on along the minus strand of JAEHDN010000168.1, from coordinate 532 downwards.
TCCTCGACGCGGGACATCTCTTTCTCCTTGGAAGAAGCGGGCTCCTGCAAGCATTCTCCGGCCATGCGGTGCGGCCACTGGTCCCTGATTCGAGGTTATCAGGAGTGAGCGCGATCCGGGTGCGTCCCGGCGAGCCCGGCGACGCGGCCGAGGTCGCGCGCATGGCGAACGCGCTCAACCGCGCGCTCGGCGTCGACGTGGATTCCTTCACGCCCGAGCGCCTTCGCGAGGACGCGTACGGTCCGAAGCCGATCGTATCGGTGCTGCTGGGCGAAGTCGACGGCAAGGCGGCCGGCTACGCGCTCTATCACGCGGGCTACGACTCCGATGTCGCGGCCCCGTCGTTGATCGTCGTGGACCTCTACGTCGAGCCGGACGCGCGCGGGCGCGGACTGGGGCGGGCGCTGATGGCCGGCCTCGCCGAGGAGGCCCTGCGGCTCGGCGCCCGGTCGATGACCGGCGGTGTCCTGGACGCGAACGCGAAGGCGCTCGCCTTCTATCGCTCGCTCGGCGCGTCCGACGACGGGGTGCG
>JAEHDN010000167.1 GCA_016880395.1 Candidatus Eiseniibacteriota bacterium | reverse complement strand
GACGCGCGCGTGCTCCTCGAGGGGATCGCGCGGCGGAACGGCGTCGTGCTCTTCGTCGGCACGAAGCGGCAGGCGAAGGACGCCGTCGTGGAAGAAGCCACGCGCTGCAACATGCCCTACGTGAACGAGCGTTGGCTCGGCGGCATGCTCACCAACTTCAAGACCATCAAGTCGAACATCCGCCGCTTCAAGGAAATCGAGAAGATGGACGCGGACGGGACGCTCGAGAAGCTCTCGAAGAAGGAGCAGGCGCAGATCAACAAGGAGCGCACCCGGCTGGAGAAGATCTTCACCGGCATCAAGGAGATGAGCCAGCTTCCTTCGGCCGTGTTCGTGATCGACACGAAGAAGGAGCGCATCGCGGTGGCCGAGGCGAACCGCCTCAGCATCCCGGTGATCGGTGTCGTGGACACGAACTGCGATCCCGACGTGGTCGACTTTCCGCTCCCGGGCAACGACGACGCGATCCGGGCGATCCGGGTCTTCTCGCGGTTTGTGAGCGACACGCTCCTCTCGGCGCGCCAGGAAGCCCAGGAGGGCGCGGATCTCGCGGCCGAGATGGCCGCGCGCGAGGCGCCTCCCGAGACCTCCGCCGTCGCGAGCGCCTGACGCCCCTCTCCCGAACGGAACCACAGAGACAGAAGGAAGGAGTTCTCGAATGACGATCACCGCCTCGCTCGTCAAGGAGCTGCGCGAGCGGACCGGCGCCGGCATGATGGAATGCAAGAAGGCCCTGTCCGAGGTCGCGGGCGATCTCGACAAGGCGATCGACGTGCTGCGCAAGTCGGGCATGGCCCGCGCCTCGTCCAAGGCGGGGCGCGAGGCCCGGCAGGGTCTCGTCCACGCGTACATCCACCCCGGCGACCAGCTCGGGGTTCTCCTCGAGATCGACTGCGAGACCGACTTCGTGGCGCGCACGGACGACTTCCGCGATCTCGTGCGGAACGTCGCGATGCAGGTCGCCGCGACCAACGCGCAGGCGGTCGACCGGGCCGGCATCGACCCGGCGCTCATCGACCGCGAGCGGGCGATCCTGATGGAGCAGGCCCGCGCCACGGGCAAGCCCGACGCGGTCATCCAGAAGATCGTCGATGGGAAGATCGACAAGTACTACGAGGAGATCTGCCTGCTCGAACAGCCCTACATCAAGGACCCGGACCGCAAGGTCAAGGAGCTGATCGACCAGGCCATCGCGAAGCTTGGCGAGAACATCATCGTCCGACGCTTCTCCAAGTTCCGGATCGGAGACGCCTGACCCCGTGACTCCCGTGCGGCGCGTCCTCGTGAAGCTGAGCGGCGAGATCCTCGCCGGCGAGGCCGGCATGGGGATCGATCCCGCCGCGCTGGGACGGGTCGCCGAGGAGCTGAAGGAAGGGCACGAGGACGGGACCGAGATCGGCGTCGTGATCGGCGGCGGCAACCTGATGCGCGGCGCCACGGCCGCCGGCGCGCACGGCGAGAAGATCGACCGGACGACCGCGGACAGCATGGGCATGCTCGCGACCGTGATGAACGCGCTCGCGCTCCAGGACGCTCTGGAGCGGCGGGGGATCGCGACCCGCGTGCTGAGCGCCATCGAGATGCGCACGCTGGCCGAGCTCTACATTCGCCGGCGCGCGGTGCGCCACCTGGAGAAGGGGCGGGTGATCATCCTCGCGGCGGGAACGGGGCATCCGTACTTCACGACCGACACCGCGGCGGTGCTCCGCGCGGTGGAGATCGGCGCGGACGTGCTCCTCAAGGCGACGAAGGTGGACGGGGTGTTCACCGAGGATCCGCGGCACAATCCCGCGGCGCGTCGGTTCGACGTGCTCCCGTATCGCGAGGCGATCGATCGCAGGCTCAGCGTCATGGATCAGACGGCGTTCACCATGGGCATGGAGAACCGCCTTCCGCTTCTCGTGTTCAACGTCAACGTTCCGGGCAATCTGGCCCGCGCCCTGAAGGGAGAAGCGGTGGGCACCCGGGTGGCCGTGGAGGTCTAGGGGATGGACCCGAATTTCGTGAAGCACGGCGAAGAACGGATGAAGAAGGCGGTCGAGACGATCCGCCACGAGGTCGCCTCGATCCGGACGAGCAAGGCGACCACGTCGCTCCTCGACTCGATCCGCGTCGAGTACTACGGCAATCCCGTCCCGCTCCAGCAGGTCGCGAGCGTGAGCGCGCCCGAGGCACGGCTCCTCGTCGTCCAACCGTGGGAGCGCTCCGTCCTGCCCGAGGTGGTGAAGGCCATCCAGAAGTCCGATCTGGGGCTCAATCCGGTGGACGACGGCTCGGTGATCCGCCTGAGCCTCCCGCCGTTGACCGAGGAGCGGCGCAAGGATCTGGTGAAGGTGCTCGGCAAGATCGTGGAGGACGGGCGGGTCCGCATCCGCACCATCCGCCGCGAGAGCAACGACGAGCTGAAAAAGCTGGAACGCGAGCACAAGATTTCCGAAGATGACGGCAAGAAGACGCATGACCAGGTCCAGAAGCTGACCGACCGGTACATCGCGGTTCTCGACGAGATCTTCCACAAGAAGCAGGCCGAGGTCATGGAGGTCTGATCCTGCAACCGCGTCGCGCCGTCCTCCGCCAGCCCCTAGGCCGGCATGATGAGGCGGCCGCCGGCGGCGTTTCAGGCCCCGCTCCGGCCGAGCCCTTCCCGGCCCTCCAGGCGCCGACTTCGATGAAGACTTCCAGCAAGACCGTCACGCTCGAGCAGGTCCTGCGGCGTCCGGTCCCCGGACACATCGCCATCATCATGGACGGGAACGGCCGGTGGGCGAAGCGGCGGGGCCTTCCGCGCCTGATGGGTCACCGCGCCGGCCGCCGCTCGGTCCGCGAGGCGGTCGAGGGATGCGTCGAGCTGGGCGTCCAGGTCCTCACGCTCTACACCTTCTCGCTCGAGAACTGGGAGCGGACGGCCGGGGAAGTGCGCGGGCTCATGCGAATACTGGAACAAGTGCTCCGCGAGGAGCGGGACGACCTGAAGCGGAACAACGTCAGGCTCCGGACCATCGGCCGCGTGGACCTCCTCCCGCAGCACAGCCGGGATATCCTGGAGGAGACGCGCTCGTTTCTAGCGAGCGGCACCGGGCTCACCCTCGTGCTGGCGCTCTCCTACGGGGGGCGGGCGGAGATCGTGGACGCGGCGCGGCGCATCGTGGAGGCGGATCGCGAGCACCGCATTCCGCTCGCCAAGATCGACGAGGAGTTCTTCCGCCATCGGCTGGACACGGACGGGCTGCCCGATCCGGATCTCCTCATCCGCACGAGCGGCGAGCTGCGCATCTCCAACTTCCTGCTCTGGCAGGCCGCCTATTCCGAGTTCTGGGTCACGGACACGCTGTGGCCGGACTTCCGTCGGAAACACCTCTACCAGGCGGTATATGACTTCCAGCACCGGAGCCGGCGTTTCGGCCGCGCCGATTGATCCGCCGCGGGTAACGGCGGCCACACGCGACGCCTCGCTTCCGGCGCGGCTCCTGAGCGCGGCGCTCTTCCTGCCGCTGCTGGTCCTTCTCGCCCGGGTGGGAGGCATTCCGTACCTCCTCTTCACGATGGCGGTGGTGGGGCTCAGCCTGCGCGAGTTCTACCTGCTGCTCGAGTCGAAGGGGCTCTCGCCGCACTGGAAGTCGGGGATGCTCGCCGTTCTTCTCCTGCCGATCGGCGTCTACCTTCGCTTCCGCACGCACCGTGTGGAGGAGTGGCACGTCGGCGGATTCTTCACGGTCCTCGTGGGGGCCGTGCTCCTCGCGGAGCTTCGGCGCGGGGCGGGAAAGCAGGCGGTCGCGAACAGCGCGGCCACGCTGCTCGGCTTCCTCTATATCGGCTGGCTCGGCACCCACCTGGACGCCCTCCGGGAGCTGCCGTTCCCGGCGCACCGTCCGTACCGCGAGGGAATGTCCTACGCGCTCCTGCCGTTCTTCCTCGCCTGGTCGTGCGACACCGCCGCCTACGCGGTGGGCCGTGCGGTGGGGCGGACGAAGCTCATGCCCTCGGTGAGCCCCGGCAAGTCCGTGGAGGGTGCGCTCGCCGGACTCCTCGTATCGGTCGGCGCGGCGTTCTTGGCGCGCGCGTGGTTCGCGCCCTATCTTCGGCCGATCGACGCCGCCGTCCTCGGCGCGCTGGTGGGCGTGTTCGGGCAGCTCGGCGATCTCGTAGAATCGCTTCTCAAGCGTGACGCGGAGACCAAGGACTCGTCGACGCTCATCCCGGGCCACGGTGGTGTCCTCGACCGCTTCGACAGCCTCCTCTTCGCGGCGCCGATCGTCTACTACTACATCCTCTTCCAGGTCGTGACGCCGTGATCCGGGTCGCGCTCCTCGGAGCGACCGGCTCGATCGGTGCCTCGGCGCTCGCGATCGCGCGCGAGTTCCGGGACCGGATCCGCCTCGTCTCGCTCGCCGCGGGCTCCAAGGACGAGGCCCTTGTCGCGGCGGCCGAGGAGTTCGGCGTCTCGCGGATCGCGCTCGGGGACCCGGCGGCCGCGTCGCGCGCGCGTCGGAGCTTCCGCGGAGAGGTGGGCGAGGGGATTCCCGGCGTGGACGCGCTCGCGTCCGATCCCGAGGCCGACGTGGTGGTGAACGCCCTCGTCGGGAGCGCCGGGCTCGACGCGACCGTGACCGCGCTCCGATCGGGGAAACGGGTCGCGCTTGCAAACAAGGAGTCGGTCGTCGTCGCGGGCGAGCTCCTGGCCGCTCTCGCCGAGCGGCACGGCGGACGGATCCTCCCAGTCGACTCCGAGCACGGCGGGCTCCACCAGTGCCTGCTCGAGCGCGATCCGGCGTCGGTTCGCCGCGTCATCCTGACGGCGTCCGGCGGTCCCTTCCTCCGGCGCGACCTCGCGACGCTGGGGCGGGCGACGCCGGAGGAGGTGCTCCGGCATCCGACCTGGTCCATGGGCGCCCGGATCACGGTCGACAGCGCGACGCTCGTGAACAAAGGCTTCGAGATCATCGAGGCGCGGTGGCTCTTTGGGATCGAGCCGGCACGCATCGAGGTGCTCATCCATCCGCAGTCGATCGCCCACGGGCTCGTCGAGTTCATCGACGGCTCGGTGATCGCGCAGCTCTCCTGCCCGGACATGCGGCTTCCGCTTCTCTATGCCCTCAGCTTCCCGGAGCGGTGGGAGTCGTCCCTACCGCGGCTCGACCTCGCGCGGCTCGGCTCGCTCGAGTTCGAGACGCCCGAACCGGCGCGATCCCCCGGGCTCGCCCTGGCGCGCCGCGCTCTCGAGCGCGGCGGCACGACGCCGGCCGTGCTCAACGCCGCGGACGAGGAGGCGGTGCGGCTCTTCCTTCAGGGATCGATCGGGTTCACGGACCTGACGCGCCTCGTGGACGAGGTGCTGGAAGAGCACGTTCCCGCAGGCCCGCTCTCGCTGGAATCGATCGCCGCCGCGGACCGGTGGGCGCGCGCGCGGCTTGCCGACCTGGCCGCGCCGCGGGCCCGCCGATGAAGGCTCGGAAGGCGGCCGCGCGGGGCGCGAGGGAAGCGGCTCCCGATCGCGACCGACTGCTCACGCTCTCCGCGGCGCTCCGCGATCTGCCCGTCGCGGTGGTGGGCGATCTCGTGCTCGACCGGTACTGGTTCGGCCGCTCGTCCCGCATCTCGCGCGAGGCGCCGGTCCTGATCCTCGACTTCGAGGAGGAGCGCGGCGTGCCCGGCGGCGCGGCGAACGCGGCGATGAACGCCCGCTCCCTCGGCGGCAAGCCTCGGCTCGTCGGGCGCGTGGGGCGCGACGCGGCGGGCGTGGATCT
>JAEHDN010000166.1 GCA_016880395.1 Candidatus Eiseniibacteriota bacterium | reverse complement strand
CGTTCGGGCTCTTCGGGAGCACGGTGCCCGCGTTCGGCTTCGCGCGCCAGGGGCCGCGTGACGCGGTCGGCGAGATCCCGCTCCCGTGCCGACCGTGCGGCGTACACGGGCGCGACCGCTGCCCGCTCGGCCACCACGCGTGCATGGAATCGCTCACGCCGGAGATCGTGCTCGACGCGCTCCGTCCGCTCCTTGCGACGGTCGCCGCCGCGTGAGCCGGGTCCTTCTCACCGACATCGACCCGGAAGCGCTCCAGGAGGCTGTGGAGGCCGAGGTCGGCGCCGCGATCCCGTGGGCGGATTCCGAGGACCCCGATCTCCGCGAAGTCGATGTGTGGTTCTGCGCCGGGCCGCCGCCCGGCCGCATCCTCACGCTTCCGAATCTCCGGTGGATCCACAGCGGGTGGGCCGGCGTGGAGGGCTGGTTCCGCCGCCCCGAATGGCGCGACGGCGTCCCCCTCACGCGGACCGTCGCCGACTTTCCGGAACGGATGGCCGAGTACGTCTTCGCGTATCTCCTCGCGCAGGAGCTTGGCCTCGTGCGCGCGATCCGGCAGATGGAAGACCGGGCGTGGAGTCGATGGGTTCCGGGCACGATCCGCGGCCGCTCGATGCTGGTGGTGGGATATGGGGCGATCGGGAGGGCCATTGCCGTGCGCGGGCGCGCGTTCGGGCTCGCGGTCTCGGGAGTCCGTCGCGGGCCCGTGAGCGCCGGGGAGGCGGCCGAGGGCGTGCACGACGCGTCGAGGCTTCTCGATCTTCTCGAGGAGGCCGACGTCGTGGTGAACGTGCTCCCGCACACGCGGGAGACGGAATCGTTCTGGGAAGGGTCCCGCTTCGAGCGGATGCGGGAGGGATCCGTCTTCGTGAGCATCTCGCGGGGCGCGACCGTGGACGAGGGGGCGCTCCTCGACGCCATCCGGAAGGGGCGTCCCGAGCGCGCGATCCTGGACGTCGTCCGGGAAGAGCCGCTTCCGGCGGACCACCCGCTCCGCGGGCACGACGAGATCTGGATCACCCCGCACGTGGCGGGCACCGGGACGGCGGCGGGGCTGGCGTGCGACTTCGCCGCGAACTGGGCGCGGTACGCCGCCGGGCAGCCGCTCCTCCACCTCGTGGACCGCGCCCGAGGGTACTAGAGTCGACGGTCTCGGCTCCGGGAAATCCCTTGATTCCAGGGTCGTGGAACCCATAATCGGCCTTCGAGAAGCGTGCGCATCGCACCCCCGACGAGGAGCCGTATCGTGCCCGTCCAGACCCCCAAGGAACCCCTCGTGAGCCAGGACACGATGTGGGCGATCGAGAAGTCGGCTGCCGCTCCGGGACTGTCGCGGATCACCGCGCCGATCCCGAAGGCCGGCCCAAAGGACGTCCGCATCCGGGTCACCGCGTTCGCCATCTGCGGTACCGACCTGCACATCGTCGAGTGGGACGACTGGGCCGCGTCGCGCATCAAGCCGCCGCTCATTCCGGGGCACGAGTTCACGGGGATCGTGGAGTCGGTCGGCTCGGAGGTCACGCTGGTCAAGCCCGGGGACCGCGTGACGGCCGAGACCCACATCTACTGCGGGCTCTGCTACGCATGCCGGCGCGGACTGCCGCATCTCTGCCAGAACGTCCTGATCCTGGGCGTGGACCGGCAGGGTGCGTTCGCGGACTACGTCGTGATTCCCGAGCAGAACGTCTGGAAGCTCCACCCCGACATTCCCGAGGAGATCGCGGCCATTCACGATCCGCTCGGGAACGCCGTGCACACCGCGCTCGCCGGCCCGGTCGCCGGGCTCCGGTTCGCGGTCTTCGGCTGCGGGCCGATCGGCTGCTTCGCCATCGGCGTCCTCAAGGCGTCGGGCGCGGCGTTGGTCGCCGCGATCGACAAGAACCCGATGCGGCTCTCCCTGGCCGAGGCGATGGGGGCGGACCTCATGCTGCACGTCGAGCGGGATGCCGTCGTTCCCGCGGTCCTCGCCGCGACCGAAGGGCGGGGCGTGGACGGGATGCTCGAGATGTCGGGCAGCCCGGGCGCCTTCCGCGACGGCTTCGAGATCCTCGCGAACGGCGGCCGGGTCTCCCTCCTCGGGATTCCCTCCAAGCCGCTCGAGATCGACGTGGCCCGCGAGATCATCTTCCGCGGCGCGACGGTGCAGGGGATCAACGGCCGCTGGATCTACGACACGTGGTACCGGATGGAGGCGCTGCTCCTCTCCGGCAAGCTGAACATCAAGCCGGTGATCACGCACGTCCTCGGATGGAGCGAGTTCGACCGCGCCGTGGAGCTCCAGCGCTCCGGCAAGGCGGGAAAGATCGTGCTCCGGCGGGACCACCCGTGAGCCGCGCCACGGAGACCCGGAATCCGCTCGGCTTCCTCGACGAGGCCATGGCGCAGATCCGCGCCGACGGTCTCTACCGCACGCTTCGCGTGCTCGAAGGAGAGCAGAAACCGGAAGCCCGATTCGACCACAAGGACGTCATCAATCTCTCGTCGAACAACTACCTCGGGCTCACGACCCATCCGCGCCTGCGCGAGGCCGCGCTCGATGCGGTGCGCCGGCTCGGCGTCGGCTCGGGCTCGGTGCGCACGATCGCCGGGACGATGGATCTCCACATGGAGCTGGAGCGGCGGATCGCCACGTTCAAGAGGACGGAGGCCGCCGTCGTCTTCCAGAGCGGGTTCGCCGCCAATGCGGGCACTGTGTCGGCCGTCCTCGGCAAGGACGACCTCATCCTCTCCGACGAGCTGAACCACGCGAGCATCATCGACGGCGCGCGGCTGAGCCGGGCGACGATCAAGGTCTTCCCGCACCGCGACGTGAAGGCGCTCGAGCGGCTGCTCGAGGAGACCTCGGCCTATCCGCGACGGCTCGTGATCACCGACGGCGTCTTCAGCATGGACGGCGACGTGGCGCCGATGCCCGCGATCACCGCCCTGGCGCGGGCGCACGGCGCGATCATGATGGTCGACGACGCACACGCGAGCGGCGTGCTCGGCAAGGCCGGGCGCGGGACCGTCGACCACTTCGATCTCCACGGCCAGGTGGACATCCAGGTCGGCACGCTGTCGAAGGCGATCGGCGTGCTCGGCGGGTACGTCTGCGGATCGAAGACGCTGATCGAGTACCTCTACCACCGGGCGCGTCCCTTCCTCTTCAGCACCTCGCATCCGCCGGCCGTCGCCGCGGCCTGCCTCGCGGCGTTCGACGTGCTCGAGCAGGAGCCCGAGCGCATCGAGCGGCTCTGGTCCAACACGAAGCGCTTCAAGGACGGACTCGCGCGACTCGGGTTCGACACCGGGATCAGCGAGACCCCGATCACGCCGATCATCGTCGGCGAGGCGGACCTCGCGATGCGCTTCTCGGACGATCTCTTCGCGCGCGGCGTGTTCGCGCAGGGGATCGGGTTCCCGACGGTCGCGAAGGGGCGTGCGCGCCTCCGCACCATCGTCACCGCGACGCACACCGAGGCGGAGCTGGATCGCGCTCTCTCCACGCTCGAGGACGTCGGACGTACGCTCGGCATCATCCGCTGATCCGAAGGCGTCCCCCTTCGCGATGAGCCGCTCGGTCCCGGCGCCGCTCCTCGTGCGGCTACCGAACTGGCTCGGCGATCTCGTGCTCGCATGGCCGGTGATCGACGCGGCGGCCCCGGATGGCGCTGTCTTCCTCGGCCCCGAGCCCTTCCGCGAACTGGTCGCGCCACGCTATCCCGAAGCTGCCTACCTCGCCGTGTCCCGCGCGAGCCGCTGGTCGTCGGCCGGCGCGATCCGCCGTGCGCGCCCGCGCGCGGCGCTCCTCCTGACCGAGTCGCTCTCCTCGGCGCTCCTCGCGGGGCTGGGACGAGTGCCGGAACGGGTCGGCTACGCGGCCGAGGGGCGGGG
>JAEHDN010000165.1 GCA_016880395.1 Candidatus Eiseniibacteriota bacterium | reverse complement strand
TCGAACATGTCGAGCACCGCGCTCCCCTTCTTGTACGTGACCTGGATCCCCTCGAACAAGTTGTCCATGTTCGTCACCGGCTGGCGAATGGCGTGGGTCGACAGGCGCGCGTCCTCGGCCATGACCCCATGCAGATCCTCAAGCTCCTCCACCTTGACGCCGAGATCGGGGTGGACCTGAGCCGCGATCCGATTCCCCATCCAGTCCGCGAAGGACTCGTTCAGCCAGAGGTCGTCCCACCACTTCATCGTGACGAGATCGCCGAACCACATGTGAGCCAGCTCGTGTGCGGCGAAGATCGCATAGAGCTGGCGTCGGCCCACGCTCATGGTCTTCGGGTCGAAGAGGATGAACCGGTCCCCGAACGTGATCGCGCCCGGATTCTCCATCGCGCCCGGTGAGAACTCCGGCACGGCGATCAGGTCGAGCTTCTCGTAGGGGTACGGCCGCCCGAAGTATTCCTCGAGCGCCTTGAGGAGCGGCGGCGTCATGGTCGCGGCGGTCTGCGCCAGCGCGGCGCTTCCCTTCGGCACGACGATGCGCGCGGGTATCGACGTGCCCTGCATGGGGACGTACTCGAACGGGCCGGTGGCGATCGCGAGCAGGTAGGAGGGGAGGGGCTTCGTCTTCTGGAAGACGACCGTCTTCATCCCCTTCAACGTGCTCGTGGTCGCGATCGGCGTGTTCGTGACGGCTTCGTGCGCCTCGGGCACCGTCAGGGTCACCTGGTAGGGGATCTTGTGCTCCGGCTCGTCCCAGCACGGGAAGGCGGCGCGCGCGTCGATCGCCTCGAATTGGGTGAACGTGTAGTCGTTCCCGCCGAACTCGACCCGGTAGAGCGAGGTGGCGCGCCGGTCGAACTCGTTCGCGAACTCGACCTCGAGCGTGTAGCTCCCCGCCGGGATCTCCCGGGTCGCGGTGGCGGTGATCATGCCCCAGACCCCCTCCTTCGTCGTGAGGGGCCAGGACTTCCCCTTCGCCTGGAGGACGACGCGCGTCAGCTTCATCTCCTGCGCGTGGAAATGGATCGAGCGCGTGGCCTTCGGAACGCGCAGCATGACGCGCACGGAGCCGGTGTAGTCGGTCTTCGCGGCGTTGAGGTTCAGGTGGATCGACTCGAAGGACGGAATCGCGTCGCCGGGCAGGCGCTGGCTCTCCTCGGCCGTCGTGACCGAGGGAAGGCCGATGGCGAGGATCGCGGCCGCCGACCCTGCGACGAGAATGCGACGAATTGGGAGCGGGGCCATGGGATCTCCTGTTGGCGTTTCCTGATCGGCGAGATGGGGACGATGTTCTGGTCTACGCGATGGGGCCGGAACGCGTTTCGCTCGTTTCGTCCGGGCCGCCAAGCGTGGCGGTCCAGTCTGGCACAAGAGATTGGCGATGCCTACTCCAGCGTGGGCGCGGGCCGTTTCGATGTGATATAATGTAGAAGTCCCCCGATACCCATGGATTGGCCTCGCCTCGACACCCTGACGAAGGAACCCAAGGCCATGACTCTCAGTAGCTTACGTTTGCTCGCCTCCCCAACGAATCTTCTCGCGTCCGCTTGCCTCGCATCCGCCCTCGCGCTGGCGGGATGCGGCAGCGACAGCGTATCCGGGCCCAAGCAGGTGCCGCTGACGATCAAAGCGATGGGCACCGGAACCCAAACCTCGTCGGCCCATCCGGCCTCCGGGCTCGCGCTCCAGACGGCATACAGCGCCGCGGCCGAATCGATCCCGGTCACCTACTCGAAGGCCCTCCTCGTGGTGCGGGACGTCCGCTTCCACTTCGAGGACGGCAGCGACGACACGCTTGGCACCGACGACGGCGACGTGGACTCCACCGGCATGCACGAGGACTCGACCGGGATGGACGAGGATCACGACGGAGAGGGCGGCGAGGGCATGGTCATCTACCGCGGCCCGTTCGTGATCGACCTGCTCGCCTCGAGCGCCGAGAGCCTCGGCACTCAGCTCGTCCCCCCCGGCGACTACGACCGCGTCCAGGGCCACCTCCGGGCGCTCCGGGGATCCGACTGGAATGCGGGGAGCTACAGCTTCCTGGTGGGCGCGACCGTGTACCTGGAAGGCGTGGTCGAGGGCGATGGCGGGGGCCCCTTCACCTACCAGGCGCGCATCGACGACGAGTTCATGATCCGCGGCCGGTTCACCGTGGCCAGCGGCACGCCCGCAACCGCCTTCATCACGTTCGATCTGTCGAAGTGGCTCCTCAAGGACGGGCAGTTCCTCGATCCGAGGAACCCGGACAACGCGTCGTGGATCGAGTGGGCCATCCGCCACGCGATCAAGGTGGGCATGGACGGCGACCACGACGGCCACCCCGACCACGAATGGGGATCGTGACCATTCTAGGCCCGCAGGAGTATCGTTGAGGCTTAGGGAGTAGATGGCACGATGGGGCGGGATTCCCCCCGCGCCCCGTGGATGCACCGCCGGTTCGCCGTAAAGGAGTGCGCTGTGAACCTCCGAGCGATCCTGTCCCCGCCATCCCATCGACGCATATCCATGCGAGCATGGGTCCCGACCCTGGCGCTGACACTTGCCTGCTTCCAGGTCACCCCGGCCTCGGCCACCGTCCAGTCGATCCAGGTGATGCCCGCCTCGCCGGGCGCCTGCGACTCGGTGGCGCTCGTGGTGAAGGGCGTGATGCCGAGCCCCTGTCACACGCTCATCGAGGCCAGGTTGGGGCGCTTGCATCTCCTGCCCACCATGGGACCGATTCCGGGCTACGAGATCGGTGTGAGACTCGTCGTGCAGGAGCCGAGCCCGGTTATCGAGGCGGTGTGCCCCGCCGTTCTGCAGCCCTATGAGCGCACGCTCTACCTGCCGCACCATCCGTTTGGATCGTATCAAGCCGTGGCGACCGAGTACGTCGTCCCGTACTGGCCGGACTCCTCCGCGTTCCCGATCGATTCCAGCACGGTCGGGACGACGTTCGGGGTCGGCCCCGATAGCTGCGGGGCGAGCTGCTATCTCCTCGACTTCCGCCACCCGTTCACGAGGATCGGCCCGTGCGACGCGGGAGGCGCGCCCGGGGACACGGCCTGTGTGGAAATCGCGCTCGGCAACCGGGAGCCGGTCGCCGGCATCCAGTCGACGGTCCTGGTCTTCGATCCGCGCGTAGACCTGATTCCGGGCGGTCCGCTCCCGGGCAGCGTCCTCCGGCCGGTCCGTGTCCGCGCGATCGGGCGCGCGGATGGATTCCAGGTGGCATGGACGGTGGACGAGTCGACGGTGAAGTTCATGCTCTACTCCGATCGTCTGGCGGTCCTTCCGGAAGGAGACGGCCCGGTGCTCCGGGTGTGCTACGCGATCGGTCACGATACGGCGCCTGGACCCTACTACCTGCGGTTCGGCGAGACGGTGGTCGCAAGCCCGAGAGGATCCGCCATCGAGCCCTGTCCGACCTTCGCCGAGGTCGTCGGAAGGTTCTGCGTCGGCGAGCCGCCCTGCGATCTGGACGGCAACGGCCGATCCAACGTGCTCGACATCATCCGGCTGGTCCGGTGCGCGCTCGGCGGACCCGATTCGACCGAGGTGTGCCCGGATAGCGTGGCGGCCCGAGCGGACTGCAACGGCGACGGCGCGATCGACATCCGCGACGTGATCTGCTGCGTGCGGAAGATGCTCGCGTTCGGCTTCGGCACACTCGAGAACCCGACGGCGGGGACGGGCACGGTCCGCGTCGCGTTCCGGGGTCCCGCCGAGTGGGTGTCTGCCACCGAGGGACGCGCGGAGCTGGACATCGATCCGGGGGTCGACTTCGGCGGGATCGAGCTCGGGATCCAGGCGCCGCCGGGGACCGGGATCACGAACGTCGCGGCGCCTCCGGGCAGCGCGTACCACGTGGGCTTCGACGGAACCGATCCCAGGAGCGCGCGCGTGATGATCGTGCGCCTGGGCGATGCTCCATCGGGACCGATCCGGCTCCAGGTCGAGTTCCGGGCCATCGGCGGGGTCG
>JAEHDN010000164.1 GCA_016880395.1 Candidatus Eiseniibacteriota bacterium | reverse complement strand
CGACGCGAGGCCGCTCCACGTGGAGGACGAGCCGCGCGTAGATGCTGCCCATGAGGGCGAACTGGTAGAGGTGGAGCGGCTTGCAGTCGGAGGTAGCGCCCACGTCGAGCACGACGACATTGCCCTGCGGCGTGGGGAGCACGGTGGCGATCGCGGGGCGCTGGATCGACTCGATGCGCCCGAGCTCGAAGAGCGCGGCCGCGACGACCGCGCCGGTGTTGCCGGCGGAGACGAGCGCGTCGGTCTGGTGGTCCTTCTGGAGGCGGGCGGAGACGCTGATCGAGGAGTCCCGCTTTCGCCGCACCGACGCCGCAGCCGATTCGGCCATCTCCACGCGCTCGGCGGCGTGGATGATGCGGGGGAGCTTCGAGCGAACGCCCAGCCGGTCGGCTTCCTCGACGATGGTCGTTTCATCGCCGACCAGGGCGACGTCGAACATCGCGCCCGATTCCCGCAGGGCCTCGAGGGCGCCCTGGATGACGACGCGCGGGGCGAGGTCGCCCCCCATGGCGTCGACCCCGATGACCGGTCCTGTTCCCTGGCGGCCCATATCAGTCCCGCGGACGCCTCAGGTGGTCTTCGACGCCTCCCGCGTGACGATCTCCTCGCCGGCGTAGTAGCCGCAGTGGCCGCAGACGCGGTGGGGAAGCTTGGGCTGGCTGCAGTGGGAGCAGAGCGACCGCGACGGAAGGCTCAGCTTCCAGTTCGTGCGGCGCTTCTTGCCTCGGGTGCTCGAGTGTCTTCGCTTGGGAACGGCCATTCGTCGTGAACCCTCGTGTCGAGATGGAGGCGGGACTGGCCCGGCGATCCACGGTCAGCGGATCACCCGGCGGCCGCACGTGCGCAGCGGCAGGGTCCCAGGTTTCGATCGTCGCCGCATGTGGGGCAAAGCCCCGCGCACGTTTCCTTGCAGAGCGGCTTCATGGAGAGGCCGAGGATGACGGCCTCACGGATCTCGTCGTCGATCGAGAGGATCCGGCCATCGTGGACATGCACCCCCTCATCCTCCCCATCCACCAAGGACGCGCTCACCACGTTGGGGCTGTGCACCTTAGCACAGAACACCTCGAAGTCCAAGTCGAGAGGCTCGCGGAAGTCGGTGAGACACCGGCTACATTCCTGGACGACAAGGAGATGCAGCTTCCCCCGAATCCAGATCTCGTCCCCTCGCCGGTCCAGCGAGAGGTGCAGCCGGAGCGGCCCCTCCACCGTCGCGTCCTTCGGGGAGATCCCGACCGATCCGGGGGGCAGCTCGAAGTCGAGCGTGCTCCCGCCCTGAGGCAGGTCTTTGAGATCGATTTTCATGGTGGTAAGGAGCTTAGCGCCCCCCGGCCTCGCCGAAGAAGAATGGAATCTCGATCCGAGCGGATTCGGGGGAATCCGATGCGTGGACCGCGTTGTTCTGTTTGGATTCCGCGTGGAGCGCGCGGATCGTGCCGGCCTTCGCCTCTCTCGGGTCGGTGGCCCCGATCCGCTCGCGGAGGAAGGTGATCGCGTTCTCGCGACGGAGCCGGCAGGGAATGGCCGGCCCGGACGACATGAACCGGACGAGATCGTCGAGGAACGGCTTTCCCTCGTGCACGGCGTAGAAGCGCCGGGCCTCCTCGGGGGTGAGCCGCACGAGTCGCATCGCGAGAATCTCGAACCCGGCCTTCTCCACCTCCGCGAGGATGAGCCCCACCTTGCGCCCCGCCACCGCGTCCGGCTTGATCATGAACAGTGTCTCTTCCGCCATCCTTGCCCCTCCCGGTCTCGAGCAGCATGAACGGGGCTCCCCCTCTCGAGCGCCCAGAGGCGGCTCGTCACGAGGAGGAGCCTCGTGTTGGATCGGGCGATCGCGCGATCGCGCGCGGCCGCCTATCGCCTCGGCGACCGTCCCGCGCGCGCCGTTCTCGCCGACGAGCGCTTCCGCGTCGATGGCTTCGCCTGGGTCGCGGCCTTCGGCTTCATCGTTGCCGAGACCTTCCGGGCTCCGGACTTCGTCCGCGGCGTCGGCCTGGCCTTCGCCTTCGCGCTCGAGGCGGTGCGCGCCCTCGAGCGAGCCCCCACGAGCTTGAGACCGGGCCGCCGCTTCGCCCGAAGCGCGTTCGCAATCAGGCCGGGAATCTCGGACGGCACCTTGGCGACCGGAACGCCCGCACGCTCGAAGCGGGCCATCTTCTCCTGCGCCGTGCCGGCGCCGCCGGACACGATCGCTCCCGCGTGCCCCATGCGCTTGCCCGGCGGAGCGGTCTGCCCCGCGATGAACGCGACGACCGGTTTCGAGACGTGCCGCTCGATCAGCGCGGCCGCGTCCTCCTCGTCGGTCCCGCCGATCTCGCCGATCAGCACGATCGCGTCGGTCGCGTCGTCGGCCTGGAACAGGGCGAGGGCGTCGACGAATCGCGTGCCCACGATCGGATCGCCGCCGATGCCGATGCAGGTCGACTGCCCCATGCCGGCGCGGGTGAGCTGCCAGACGACCTCGTACGTGAGCGTGCCGCTCCGGCTCACGAGGCCCACGCGGCCTGGGCTGTGGATGAAGCCCGGCATGATGCCCACCTTGCACTGCCCGGGCGAGATGAGCCCCGGACAGTTGGGGCCGATCAGCCGCGTCGACTTCCCCTTCAGGTACGCCGCGACGTCGATCATGTCGCGCGCCGGGATGCCCTCGGTGATGCAGACCACGAGCGGAACCTCGGCATCGACCGCCTCGTAGATGGCGTCCTGCGCGAGTGCCGCCGGAACGTAGATCACCGATACGTCGGCCTTCGTGCGCGCCACGGCCTCCTCGACCGAGTCGAAGACCGGGATGCCGTCGACCTTCGTGCCCCCCTTGCCTGGAGTCACACCGGCGACGACCTTCGTCCCGTATTCCTTCATCTGGAGCGCGTGGAAGGAGCCGTCCCTTCCCGTGATGCCCTGCACCAGGACCCGCGAGCCCCGTCCGACCAGGATGCTCATGCCGCCTCCGCCGCGCGGGCGATCACCGCGCGCACCGCTTCGTCCATGTCGCTCAGGGCGGTCATGCCGCGCGCGCCCAGGAGCTCACGCGCCTCGGCCTCGTTCGTTCCCGTGAGCCGGATGACGATCGGCGTCTTGGTCCCGATCCGGTCCAGCGCGGTGAGGAGGCCGCGCGCGACGTCGTCGCAGCGCGTGATGCCGCCGAAGATGTTGAAGAGGACCGCCCGCACGCGCGAGTCGCGCGTCAGGATGTTCATCGCGGCCGTGACCTTGTCGGGGTTGCTCGAGCCCCCGATGTCGAGGAAGTTCGCTGGCTTCCCGCCGTGGTACTGGATCAGATCCATCGTGGCCATCGCGAGCCCGGCGCCGTTCACCACGCAGCCGATCGTGCCGTCGAGGCGGACGTAGCTCAGTCCCCGCTCGCGCGCCTCGACCTCGCCCGGATCCTCCGCGCCGAGGTCGCGCATCTCCGCGAGCTCGGGATGACGGTCGAGCGCGTTGTCGTCGATCACCACCTTCGCGTCGAGCGCCCAGACCTCGCCCTTCTTCGTCACGACGAGCGGGTTGATCTCGGCGAGCGAGGCGTCCTGCTCACGATAGACGCGGGCCAGCCGCACGAGCACGCGGGCGAGCTGCTTCCGCACCTCCCAGCGCGGATCGAGGAACTGGGCGGCCGCGCGCGCGCGGTAGTCGGGCAGCCCGCGCTGGTCGAGGTGGAGGCGCAGGATCTTCTCGGGCGTCGAGCGCGCCACCTCCTCGATGTCGATCCCCCCCGCGGGGCTCGCCATGAGGAGCGGCGTCTCGGTCTTGCGGTCCAGCACGATCCCCGCGTAAAGCTCGAGCCCGATCTCCGCGCTCGGCGTGACGAGCACCTTGTGCACCGTGTGGCCGCGGATGTCCATGCCCAGGATGCGGCCGGCCTCGCGCGCCATCTCCTCCGGCGTGCGCACCACCTTGACGCCGCCCGCCTTGCCGCGGCCGCCGATCAGGACCTGCGCCTTCACGACCGCCGGGTAGCCCAGCCGCCCCGCGATCGCGACCGCCTCCTCCGCGGTCCTCGCCACCTCGCCCGGCGGCACGGGGATCCCCGCCGCGCGGAACAGCTCCTTGCCCTGGTGCTCGTGCAGATTCATCGGCTCCCTCGTCTCGGTCCTGGCCCCGCCTTGCGAGCCGCGCGGCGCACGCCGCTCTTCGGCGGCCGCGCGACGCCGGTGCGGCGGCGCCCCGTCGTGAGCCGGCCCAACGCATCGGCCAGCACGTCCTCCAGCTTGGGCCGCCCGATCTCCTCGAGCTCGTAGCCGACCCGCACCGACGGTGTGCGGATCTTCATGAGCCGCCGGAGATCGATCGGCGTCGCGACGACCACCACGTCACACTCGCACGCGTTGATCGTCCGCTCCATGTCGCGGATCTGCTCGGGCGAATACCCCATCGCGGGCAGGAGCGCCCCGATGTCCGGATACTGACGGAAGGTGTCCTGGATCTCGCCGACGAGCCACGGCCGCGGATCGACGATCTCGCGCGCCCCGTGCCTGCGGGCCGCGATCACGCCGGCACCGTAGCGCATCTCGCCGTGGGTCAGGGTGGGGCCGTCCTCGATCACGAGGGCGCGGCGACCGCGGATCAGCTCGGGCCGGTCGACCGTGATGGGCGACGCGGCGTCGATGATGACCGCCTCGGGGTTCACCTGCTGCACGGACGCGCGCACCGCCTCGATGTTCGCATAGTCGGTGGTCGTCTCCTTGTTGATGACGACCACGTGGGCGAGCCGGAGATTCGTCTCCCCCGGATGGTACCGGCGCTCGTGCCCCGGGCGATGCGGGTCGGCGACCACGATCGTGAGATCCGATTTGTAGAAGGAGAAATCGTTGTTGCCGCCGTCCCACACGATGACGTCCGCCTCCTTCTCGGCGGCCGCCAGGATCTCCTTGTAGTCCACCCCGGCGTACACGATCGTCCCCTGGTCCAGATGCGGCTCGTACTCTTCGCGCTCCTCGATCGTGCAGCGGTGCCGCTCGAGGTCGGCGTACGTGGCGAATCGCTGCACGCCCTGGCGCGAGAGCTCGCCGTAGGGCATCGGGTGGCGGATCGCGACGACCTTCTTGCCCATCGCCTTGAGCACCGCGCATACCTTCCGTGTCGTCTGGCTCTTGCCCGACCCGGTCCGGACCGCGGTCACCGCGACCACCGGCACCCGGCTCGCGATCTGCGTGGCCTTCGGGCCCATGAGCATGAAGTCGCATCCCATGCCGGCGATCCAGGAGGCCTTGTGCATCACGTACTCGTGGGAGACGTCGCTGTAGGCGAAGACGACCAGGTCGACGTCGCTCTCGCGCACGATCCGGGGCAGCTCCTGCTCGCTGTAGATGGGAATTCCCTTCGGGTAGTTCTTCCCGGCGAGCGACCGCGGGTACTTCCGATCGTCGATGCCAGGAATCTGGGCGGACGCCGTGAAGGCGACCACCTCGTAGTTCTTGTTCTCTTTGAAGAAGGTATTGAAGTTGTGGAAGTCGCGCCCGCCGGCGCCCATGATCACAACCCTTCGCACGCGTCTCACTCGAGGCATTCCTCCCAGGGGTCTACGCGATCCGGCGGCACCGGCCTGGGCTCGTCGAGCTTCGAGTCGCTCGCCGAGCGCGCGGCGGCGCGCCATCGGTTCGTCGTTGGAATGGGCCTGGAACCGTCCGACGTTAGCGGCAGCGCGCGCCCCCGTCAAGGGTGCGACGGGAAGCACTGGCCTCGCAATGCGTTGCAGGAAGCCCGGATGCGGGCCCGTTACGGATCAGAGTCGGGAGAGGATGGTGGAGGAAGACTGGCCCGGCACGAGCGGCACGATGACGACGCGCCCGCCGGCCTTCTCGACGATCTCGCGCCCCACGACCTGCTCGGGGGTGTAGTCCCCTCCCTTCACGAGCACGTCGGGCAGGAGGGCGCGGATCAGCTCGAGCGGAGTCTCCTCGTCGAAGACGATCACGCTGCTCACGTCGGCCAGGGCGGAGAGCACGATCGCGCGCGCGGCCTCGTCCTGCACCGGGCGCCCCTCCCCCTTGAGCGCGCGGACGGAGCGGTCGGAGTTGACCCCCACCATGAGGGAGTGGCCGAGGGCGCGCGCCGCCTTGACCAGGGCGACGTGCCCCGGGTGGAGCACGTCGAAGCAGCCGTTCGTGAAGACGAAGGTCTGCCGGAGCACGCGCGCCGCGGCGCGGCGGCGGAGCGCGTCCTCGAGAGTCAGGATCTCACCCAACAGGCAGATCCTCGAGCGACGCGATCAGCTCCTCCGCGCCGGCCGTCGCGGTGCCGAGCTGGGCCACGACGATCCCCGCGGCGTGGTTCGCGAGCACGCAGGCCTCGGGGAGCGTGGCGCGCGCGGCGAGCGCGGTCGCGATCGTGGCGACGACGGTGTCCCCCGCCCCGGTCACGTCGTACACCTTCCGCGCATGGGTCGGGAAGTGGGTGTGCCCCTCGGCCGTGAAGAGCGACATGCCCTCCTCGCCGCGCGTGATGAGGACTGCTCCCGCTAGGAGCCGCTCGCGCAGCCCGAAGCCGGCCTCGATCAGCTCGGCCTCGGTGCGGAGCCGGCGACCCCACGCCTGCGCGGTCTCGGCCGCGTTCGGGGTGATCACGCTCACGCCACGGTATCGGAGAAAGTGCTCCTCCTTGGGATCGACCGCGCTCGGCACGCCGCGGCGCTCGAGCGCCGGGAGGAGCCGATCGAGGAGACCCGGAGTGATCACGGACTTGCCGTAGTCGCTGACGAGCGCCGCCCCGGCCTGGTCGAGCGCCCCCTCCACTCGCTCCCAGAGCGCCGCCTCGGGGCCGGAGCCGAGCGCTTCCCGGCTCTCCTCGTCGGCGCGAAGGACCTGCTGGTGATGCGCGATGATGCGGGTCTTGAGGGTGGTGCGTCGCGACGGATCGCACACCAGCCCCGAGGGGTCGACGCCACGCGCGCGGAGGAGCCGGTCGAGATCCGCCGCAGCCTGGTCCTCGCCCACGACGCCGACCAGCACCGGATCCGCACCGAGCGCGCGCACGTTGTGCGCCACGTTGGCCGCACCGCCGAGACGAAGCTCCTCCCGCTCGATGTCGACCACGAGGACGGGAGCCTCCGGGGAGACGCGGGTCGCGCGTCCCCAGAGATAGCGATCGAGGATGACGTCGCCCACCACGAGCACGCGCCGGCCGCGGAAGGACGCGATCCGCTCCTCGAGGGACGATCGGGTGAGACGGGACGCGGGCACGGCCGTCGGAATCAACCGGCCGCCTCTCCGCCGGACTCCGGGCGCGCGGCGAAGAAATCGCGAATGAGGGTCTTCGCGCGCTCGGCGTCGTGCTCGATCACCTCCACGTACCCCCAGTATCCCTTGTGGGCGCGCTCGATCAGGCCGAAGGCGGGGATCTGGGCCGATACGGCCGTCGCGCGGATTCCCTGTTCCTTCAGGAAGTCGCAGAGGAGCGTCGCGGTCGCCTCGTCCCAGACGTCCTGCACGGCGACCAGCCGCTCCTGGGTCTCATCGGGCTCGGGTTTCTCGTGATGCCGGGTCATTCGGCGTAGCCCTCCGGATACCGCTGGCGCCACGTCCAGGCGGTCTCGATGATGGTGTCGATGTCCCCCCACTGGGGCCTCCAGCCTAACACGCGGCCCGCCTCCTCCGAGGAGGCGATCAGGGACGGCGGATCGCCCGCCCGGCGCGGCGCTTCCACCGTCGGCACCCCGCGTCCGGTCACCCGCTCCACCCATCCGATGACCTCGCGCACGGAGAGTCCCCGCTCCGCACCGAGATTGAGCGTGGCGCTCGCACCGCCTTCCATGAGGTAGCGGATCGCGCGCACGTGCGCCTCGGCGATGTCGACGACGTGGATGTAGTCGCGCACGGCCGTCCCGTCCTGGGTCGGGTAGTCGCTCCCGAAGACCGGCACCGCCTCCCGCGCGCCGAGGGCCGCGTCGAGGAGGAGCGGGATCAGGTGCGTCTCCCGGCGGTGGTCCTCGCCATGGTCGATGCTCGCGCCCGCCACATTGAAGTAGCGGAGCGACACGTACCGCATGCCATCCGCGCGCGCCCGCTCGCGCAGGATCTCCTCGAAGCGGAGCTTGGTCCACCCGTACGGATTGCCGGGCACGAGCGGCGAGGTCTCCCGGAGCGGCATCGGCGCGGAGGCGTCGTACACGGCCGCGGTCGATGAGAAGACGATCCGGCTCACCCCGTGCTCTTTCATCGCGTCGAGCAGGATCGTTCCCTGCCGGACGTTCGCTTCCTCGTAGCCCTCGGGGTCGGCGACCGAGTCGGACACGATCGAGCGCGCGGCCAGGTGGATGACGCAGTCGATCTCCTTCGTGGTGAAGGCCTCGCGCAGGCGCGCGGCATCCCCGATCGCGCCCTTCACGAGGTAGGCGAGCGGAGCCACCGCGTCCCGGTGTCCGGTCGAGAGGTCGTCGAGGACGATCACCGAGTGGCGCCCTCGCACCAGCTCCTCCGTGACCACGCTGCCGATGTAGCCCGCCCCTCCGACGACGAGGAGGTTCACGCCCGCTCCACGGCCGCGCGCAGGCGGCGGAGCGCGCCCTCGGGATCGGGAGCGTGGAAGATCGAGTGCCCCGCGACGAAGGAGTCGGCCCCGGCGCGGGCGGCTCGGGCGATGGTCTCCTCGCCGATGCCCCCATCCACCAGCAACAGGCAATCATGGCCCGCGGCGTCGATCGCCGCCCGGACAGCAGCGATCCGCGCCGGGGAGCTCTCGAGAAAGGGCTGGCCGCCCTGGCCGGGCTCCACCGTCATGACGAGGGCGATGTCGAGATCGGGCAGCGCCTCCACCAGCCGCTCGATCGGCGTGCCCGGCTTGACCACGCCGCCGGCCCGGAGCCCGCGGGCGCGGATCGCGCGGGCCGCGGCGCGGAGGTCCGGCACCGTCTCCGCGTGCACGATCAGGTGGTCCGCTCCCGCGCGCGCGAAGGGCTCGAGGAACCGGAGCGGCTCGACCACCATCAAGTGCACGTCGAACGGCAGCGCGCAGAGGCGCCGCATCGCCTCGACCAGGATCGGACCGAAGGTGAGGCTGGGGACGAACTGGCCGTCCATGATGTCGATGTGGAGGAAGTCGGCGCCGGCCCGCTCCACGCGCGCGATCTCGTCCGCGAGGCGCGCGAAGTCGGCGGAGAGAATGGACGGGCAGATCCGGTAGCGGCGGGGCTGGGACCAGGAGTCCTTGCGCACGGCGGGCTCCCCCGCGGTCACGGCTGCTCGTAGAGGATCACGGAATCGCGCGGCGCGACGCGGCGTCCCGCCGGCGGGTCCTGCGTGTTCACGGCGCCGCTCTTCTGCGATCCCCGGCTCTCCCGCACGGAGACCGCGATGCCCTGGTCGCGCAGGCCGCGCGCGGCGGCGCTCGCGTCGTGCCCGCTCAGATCGGGGAGCACGAAGCTCCGCGGCACCGCCCCGAGACTCACGAGCAGGTCGACCGCGGTCTCCTGCTGCACGAGCGTCTCGCCCGGAGGATCCGACGCGATCACGAGGTCTTTCCCGACGTCGTCCGCGTACGCGCGCGCCATGTTGCCGAGCTTGAGCCCGGCGTTCTCGAGCAGCATGGCCGCCTGGCGCGCCGTCACGCCCTCGAGCAGGGGAACGCTCGTCCCCTGCGCGCCCAGGCTCACGATGACGGAGATCCGCCGGCCCCGCTTCACGAGCCCCCCCGCGGGAGGATCCTGCTCGGTGATGAAGCCGCGTGGGACGTCGGGACTCCACTGCTCGGAGATCTTGGAGAGCTTGAGGTCCTCCGCGGCGAGGAGCCGCTCCGCCTCCCGCTCGCTCAGGCCGATGACCTCGGGCACGTGCACCTCGGCCCCCTGCCCGGTGAAGCTCGGCATGAGGACGAGGTTCACGATCAGGAATCCACCGAAGAGGG
>JAEHDN010000163.1 GCA_016880395.1 Candidatus Eiseniibacteriota bacterium | reverse complement strand
TCTCGGTGAGCCAGGTCTGGAGCCCGCCGCTCTGCTTCGCGGAGAGGATCACGATGTCGTACTCGCCGACCGTGTACTTCGCCTCGACGGTCACACCGAGCGCGCGCTCCCGGGCCGCCGCATCCCGGGAGGCCATCGGCGCCCCCACGGCTCCGAGGCCCGCGCTCTGCTCCTTCATCATCGCGACCTGGCAGGGATCCGGATCGAAGTACTCGACCAGCCGCGGCGCCGAATAGGCGTCCAGGTGATCCACGACGGCGCGGTCCCCGATGTGGATCTGATCCTTCGCGAGCGAGGTCGGCACCGGGACCACGACGGCGAACTCCTCCGGGTTCCCCTTGAAGTCGTTGACCATCGTGAGGACGGTGCGGTCCTCGTCCCGGACCATCACGACCTTCGACGCCTTGTTGAAGATCTTCGCGTCGCCGCGCGCGACGTAGAAGCCGCAGAAGCTATCGGCTCTCGGCGCCCAGAGGACGAGCGTGGACAGGAGCAGGGAGGGGACGAGGAAGCGTTTCATGCACGACTCCTTTGCGTGGATCGCCGGTCATGGGTCGGGACCAGGCATAGCGGGTCCCGGGAAGGACGCGATCGATGAGGGGGACGGCCAGGGACCAGACCGCCAGGGACCAGAGCAATCCGTTGGTCCGGTAGAGGACGAACTGCACGAATCCGGCGCCGAGCGCGACGATCGCGGCGAAGAAGATGCGCCCTGCCCGCGAGTCGGGGGTCGTCTTGGGGTCGGAGATCATGAAGAAGGAGAAGATGAGGAGGGCGCCGCTCTGGAGCTGGTGGATCGGCGTGGCCCAGGGCTGCCCGAGCCACATCGCGCGGCCGAAGAGGACGGCGCACCAGCTTGCGAGGAAGGCGTAGGTCACGTCGCTCCGCGCCGCGCGGTTCACGACGAGGCCACCGAGGCAGGCGATCAGGAACGCGACGAAGGCGACGTTGCCCCATTGCGCCGGCGAGACCCAGACCTCGTCCGTCATGAGGAGCAGCGCCACGATCCCGAGGTTCGTCGGATTCCAGACGTGCTTCCCATTCCAGCGAAACACGAACTTGCTCCCGACCGCCACGGTGGCCGCGGCGGCGGCCCAGGCCGGGCTGTTCGCGCGCAGGAGGAGGCAGAGCGAGAGGCCCGAGATCAGAGCGCTCTTCGGGTCGAAGGCGGGCAGCTTCCACGCCCGCGTGCAGGCGGCCTGGACCGCGAGCGCGACGCCCAGCGACAGGACCGCCTGGAGGGGGGAGATGTCGAAGCGGAGCCGGGTCACTCCGTACAGGAAGAGGCCGGAGAGGACGGCGATCTGGTAGTAGCGCGGGTCGAGACGGCTCGGTCGGGGCGGTGTCATCGCAGAGTCCTACGCCCGGCGGTGCGCGGCTATTCCGGGAAAACGGACCGGCCCCTCGCCATGGCGGGGGGCCGGGGGACGCTGCGACACAAGAAGCCTACACCCAGGGAAGTCGGGTGCGCAAGGCAACCCCTTCCCAGGCTGGAATGGCCGAGAACAACCACTACTACCAAAGTACCCCTCCCGATGTTATGACTGTGCGCCGAGAATGCAGCCGCTTCAGGCCTTGGCCACGGTTAGCTCGATCCGGGAGCAAAGCTCCAGGGAAGGAGGTCCGGCCTTGATCCATGATGCCTCGGACAAACCACCGAGACCGGCGGCGCCGCCGGGGAAGATCCCCTTCATAGCAGCCATCCTCGTCGCATCCACGATGCTCCTCGCGGTGCCGTCCTACGCCCAGCCCCCCGACGCGGCCTTGACCGATTCCGTGCAGGCCTTGACCTGGGGCTCCGACGGGGCCGACTCGCTCCAGGCCCGGGCCTCGTACGTCGGCACCGCCCAGTGCATCGAATGCCACGACACGGTGGGAGGGCAGTTCGAGCACAATCCGCACCACAACGCGGAGGTGGACGCGCACCCCGCGGGGAGGACCGTGGGATGCGAGAGCTGCCACGGCCCCGGTTCCGTCCACGTCGAGGCGGGCGGGGACGAGAAGGATCCCAAGATCTACGCGATCCGCAATTTCAACCACATGAAGCCGGTGAAGCAGATCGCGGTCTGCCGCGCCTGCCACACCACCG
This sequence comes from Candidatus Eiseniibacteriota bacterium, assembly GCA_016880395.1. Taxonomy (GTDB): domain Bacteria; phylum Eisenbacteria; class RBG-16-71-46; order SZUA-252; family SZUA-252; genus WS-9. Next base: position 1,819 of record JAEHDN010000163.1, on the reverse strand, counting down.
GCGATCAGGTGCACTGGGACCAGAGCGCGCACGCGCGGAACAACGTGCCCTGCCAGAGCTGCCACAGCATCCACGACGCGAAGTCCGAGGGGGGCAAGTTCCTCCTCAGGGAGGCGCGAGCCACTCAGCTCTGCGTCACCTGCCACACGGACAAGCGCACCGAGCTGGCGCGCTCGGCGCACATGCCGCTCCGCGAGGGGGGCATGGACTGCTCCGACTGCCACAACCCGCACGGCTCGATCGGCCCGCGCATGATCCGGGGCGTGTCGAACAACGAGCTCTGCGCCAAGTGCCACATGGACAAGCGGGGGCCGTTCCTCTGGGAGCACCCGCCGGTGCGCGAGAACTGCGTCACGTGCCACCGGCCGCACGGCTCCAACAACGACAAGGTGCTCGCATCGAAGCGGCCGTTCCTCTGCCAGCAGTGCCACATCGCGACGCGGCATCCGAGCACGCTCTACGACAAGCCGGACCTCCTGAGCAACCGGCTGGTCAATCGCTCGTGCACGAACTGCCACACGCAGATCCACGGATCCAACCATCCCTCGGGCAAGACGTTCCTGAGGTAGCGGAGGCGGATGATGAGACGGCCAATTCGGATCGCGACGATTCTCGCCGCCGGGACGCTCCTCGCAGTGTGGAGCGCATCGGCGCGGGCGGACGGCTATGTCACGGGCGGCACACAATGGTGGTACCAGTCGCAGGAGGAAGCGAAGTACCAGGAGTTCCGCGAGGTGCCCCAGGGGCTCTTCATCGAGTCCTTCCTGTACCGGAATCCGCTCCTCGGCGGACACGTGCGCGCCTGGGGCTCGAACCTCCTACGGTCGGATGAGTACATCGCGGGCGATTACCACAAGCCGCGATGGACGGCGGAGGTGAGCTATCGGGAGACGCCTCACAATCTCAGCTTCGTCACGAGCACCGGCTACGCTTTTCAGGAGCCGGGAATCCAGACCCTGCCCAATTCCCTGCAGGGGGCCATCCAGACGGGCCCCGACTCGTCGGACGTCGCGTTGTTGAGGGACTACCTCAATCACGCCCGCCCGATCGACCTGGGGATCCGGACGGACGCCCTTGGGGCGCGCTTGAAGGGCCGGCCGGGCCAGGGATTCCGCGTCGAGATCGGCGGCTCGCGCAGGAACCGTTCCGGCTACAAGGCCTACGGGGGAAGCTTCGGGTTCAACAACGTCGTGGAGACCGCCGAGCCGGTCCGCCAGTCCATGGCGCAGGGCGAGGCTCGGATGAGCTACACCAAGAGCCGCCTCACCCTCGAGGGCGTGTTCGGCCTCTCCGCCTTCGACAACCACATCAGCACGCTCACGTTCGACAATCCGAACCGGCTCGTCGACTCCGTATCCGCTTCGAGCCGGGGCCGGATCGACCTCTATCCGGACAGCCGGCAGTGGCGGGCGGGTTTCAACCTCGCGCTCCAGCTCCCCCACCGGTCCTCGCTCGACGGCGCCTTCGAGTACGCCCAGACCAGGCAGAACGATCCGTGGCTGCCCTATACGGTCAACTCCGCCCTCTTCGCGCGGACCGATTCCTTCCCGCTCCCGGGGACCGACACGGATGGGAAGGCCAACCTCACCACGATCAACGTGCGGCTCACGAGCCATCCGTTCGGCACCCTCGGGACGACGCTGCGAATTCGGGACCACAAGTACGACAACAAGACGCCGGTCTGGACGTTGGCCGGACAGGCGCCCTACGACGGCTCCTGGAATGGAACCGACGTGACCGCGCATCCCTTCGGCAGCGAGCAGCTCGTATCCGGCGCCGACGTCGATTGGAGCCCGATGCGTCACGTGGGGCTCTACGG